>JAQBFJ010000249.1:0-14313 GCA_032123435.1 Verrucomicrobiota bacterium | reverse complement strand
CATGATACTTGTTAGTATCATCGTCAGTCAAAGTTCTGCACAGGGATCGATAGGTCAGGGAATAAGCAAAACTTTTTCTCCTGTCCTTGATTTCCTTAGTCTTAAAGATATCAAATAATTCAATTTTTGTCAACTCAACAGCCGCGGATTTCTTTATCACATCAACTATATTTTCATGTGTAACGGCATCGTCAACAAGCATCGATATATCCCGCGTTATGGCCGGGTATATTGGTATCGGCTTGATAACGGGTGCCGCAAAAGTGTTCGAAATTAACGGTTTCAACCGAAATTCTACAATACCAACAGGTCCCATTATGCGCCAATGCCCGCAAATACCCCCGTCCATAAGCCCCATAACCCCAAAATTACCGCCATCTACATTAATATCTACAGAAAACCCTTTCTCGAAAAAGGGCTGTTCTTTCTTCACAACTTCCACCCTGCCAACATGTTGCGCCAACATAAGTGCTTCAACAACGCCTTTCAGCCATAAAAACATCTCATCACGCCCAACTACTTGTCTAATGCCAAGCGCCGAACGCCCGATCCTGCCTGCCTGCCCTATGCTGATCCTGTCTTCTTCGCAAATTGCGCCATTTTCACTCCAGAAAACCCGGCCAATCTCAAAAAAGGCCACTTCCGCAATCTGTCGTGAAAAATTCCTGCCGATAGTTTCCATCATCTGCGGTATGAGCGAGTTTCTCAAGACTCCTTGTTCAGCACTTACCGGGTTCGGTAAAACCACTCGCCCCAAATCATCAGCATGAAATATGTCCAGAAACTGATTACCCACAAAGGAATAGTTCATTATTTCCATCATGCCTAACCCAATGCAGTTCTTTCTGCACTCTTCAACAGCGCGCGATGTCTTGTCATCCGCCGCTGAAACAACATGACTGCGCGGCAAGGCTTCCGGAATATTATTAAGACCATAAACGCGCGCTACTTCTTCTATAAGATCAGCTTCCAACTGCAGATCAGGCCGAAATGTAGGAACACTGAACTCGCATCCATTCTCATCCCTTCCGGTAACCTTTATTTCGAGCGATTCCAGGATAGACGTTATCTTATCGTCCTCAATTTTCACTCCCAACAGACCACGTACGCGGTTAAACCTGCATGTTATTTTTTTCTCTTCAGGCCGACACGGAAACACGTCCACAACACCCTTTGCTGCCGTCGCGCCTGCATATTCAACCATCAGGCCGGTGGCGCGTCTGCTTGCCCAATCAACCTGTGAAATATCAACACCTCGCTCAAACCGGTAAGACGACTCCGACGTCAGATTCAGAGACGACGACGTCTTCTTAATGCCAGGTGCGCTAAAACAAGCACTTTCCAATAATACCTTGTCCGTCTCATCCCCTATTTCACTGCCCATGCCGCCCATTATCCCTGCAGCAGCAACCGGCCTGCCGGCATCAGCTATCATCAACATATCCGGCGTAATCACGCGCTGAACACCATCAAGCGTGACCATTTTCTCTCCCGGTCGAGCCCGTCGCACGATAATCTTCTGGTCCGCCAGAAGTTTATAATCAAAAGCATGTAACGGTTGGCCGCATTCGAGCATTACATAATTAGTAATATCAACAATATTGTTGATCGCCCTTACCCCGCAAAGCAACAGTCTCTTCTGCATCCACGCAGGACTCGGACCAATCCGTACTCCCGAAAGAAAACGAGCGGTATAACGAGGACAGCCTTCAGGATCTTCAATTGATGCGCTGACAAAACTGTCCGCAGCTTCGCCCTTTTCCGGAAAATCAACTGATGGAAGTTTAAGCCTGCTCCCGAAAAGCGCTGCCACTTCCCGTGCTATCCCTATAATGCTGAGACAATCAGGTCGATTCCACGTAACCTCCAGATCCAACACAGTATCGGGCCGGCCAACCACATCGGAGAACGGCATCCCAACAGGTAGAGACCGATCAAGAACCATAATGCCATCATGCTCGTCCGAAAGCTCCAGCTCCTGCTCAGAACATATCATGCCATAAGATTCTTCTCCGCGTATTCGGGCTTTTTTTATTTTCATGCCGCCCGGCAGTTTCTTGCCAACACCAACAAACGGAACCTTGTCACCCACTTCAAAATTATGGGCCCCACAGACCACTGATATTTCTTCTGTTCCATTGTCCACGCGACAGAGCAACAAACGATCCGCACCTGGATGAGGTTTTATCGTCTTAACTTCACCCACAACTATGCCACTGCAATCAGCGCCCGATGTTTCGATCCCCTCAACTTCTATTCCGGAAAACGTGAGTTTCTCGGCCAATTCCTCAACTGAGCCGTCAAACTCAACATATTCTCTTAACCAACTGACTGGAACTTTCATTACTTCCGCCTCTTGATCTAAGCAAATTGAGCAAGAAATCTTGCGTCATTCTCATACAATAAACGTATATCGTTAATGCCGTACTTTATCATTGCTATGCGTTCGACCCCCATACCGAACGCATATCCGGTTGTTTTTTCAGGATCATATCCAACCTTTTCGAAAACTCTTGGATCCACCATGCCCGCACCTGCTATTTCTATCCAACCGCTGTTTTTGCAGACTCCGCATCCCTTGCCGCCGCATACATGACAGGAAAAATCGCACTCTACGCTAGGCTCGGTAAAAGGAAAATAATGAGGCCTGAATCTAATTTTCACATCCAGCCCCATCATTTCCCTGGCAAAATAGGCAAGAACCCCCTTGAGATCAGCCAGCGATACATCAACATCAACATCAACATAAAGCCCTTCTATCTGATGAAAATTAGCGCTATGAGTAGCATCTGTCGTATCACGCCGGTAACATCTGCCGGGAGTTATAATCCTTACAGGCGGCGCCTGATTTTCCATTACCCTTATCTGAACGGGTGATGTCTGAGTCCTTAATAATTCTCCGGAATCAAGCCATAATGTATCCTGCTGATCAAGTGAGGGATGATGATCAGGTGTGTTCAACGCCTCGAAATTGTGATACTTCGTCTCAACATCAGGCCCATCAGCAACAGTAAACCCCAATTTACCGAAAATTCTGGTTGCTTCCTTTATGATCATTGAAACCGGATGCATCGCACCCAAACGACGCCAATCTCCGGGCAGTGTATGATCAAAGACCTCTTGCGTTTCAGCTGATGCCGTCGTCCTGCACAATTCCTTGCCCCTCGTTTCAAGCAGGGCGTTCATATCCTGTTTGAATTTATTGGCTTCTAGCCCGGCCTCGGCTCGTTCCGATTCCGGAATATCTTTCATTTCCCTCATGATTTCCGGCAGAAGGCCTTTTCTGCCAAGATATTTTACGCGTACAGATTCTAAATCTTTCTGACTTACAGCAGCATTTGCTTCCTGAAGTGCTTCTTGTGCGAAATTTTTTATGTCAGATAAGTTCACTGTATCGGCCTCTCCTCATAAAAAAGGCGGCCATCCCGAAAGACGCCGCCCCAAATCGGAAAAAGCTCACTGCCATTCTAAATCAGGAACAGCTTGCCTTGGCACGTTCCACTATAACTGCAAACCCCTCAGGATCATGAATTGCAATCTCCGAAAGCATTTTTCTATTCAGCTTAACACCGGCCTTGGTCAGACCTTCAATCAGCCGACTGTACGTAAGACCGTTCTTTCGGCAAGCCGCGGATATGCGTATAACCCACAAGGATCGGTAATCCCGTTTCTTTTGTTTTCGGTGAATGGTTGCCAGCGTTAACGCTCGATCCACAGCCTCGGTTGCCTGCCGAAACAGCTTGCTCCGCGCACCTCGGAAGCCTTTCGCCCTCTTAAGTACCCGTTTCCTTCTCCGGCGCGATGCCGGTGCATTCGTTGCTCTAGGCATTTTAGTCTCCCCACATCCCTTTCTTAACCCGCCAATAAGTTGGTTATCCGTTTAACTTCCGCGTCAGCAAGGACACCTTTGCGTCTCAGGTTGCGTTTACGCTTCCGACCTTTGCTCGACAATAGATGACCTTTGCCCGCCTTCGCAAAAAGTATCTTCCCGCGCGCGCTCTTCTTGAACCGTTTAGCCGCTGCTTTTTTCGTCTTCTTCTTTGGCATACCTGGTTGCACCTCAAATATCAATGCCTGATATAACCGAATCAAAAGCCCAGAACCTACCCAAAAAAAAAGAGCAAGTCCAGCCTTTTCCCTCACTTAAATCCAAATTGGGAATTTACTCTAAAACCGTCCGCAAAACAAGCACTCTTATTTCGCGGCTTTTGCGCCAAGCACTGATATTATGCTCCTGCCCATCATTCTGGGCGCCATATCCACGACAGCAACGCTTTCGCAATCCTTTAAAACCCTCTCTATAACAGCAAAACCAAGCACCCTATGTGCGCCCTCTCTGCCGCGAAACATAAGTGAAATCTTGACCTTGTGTCCCTTTTCCAGGAATGCCTTTGCATGATTAATTTTCGTTTGATAATCATGCTCCTCCACATTAACATGGAATTTAATCTCCTTGAGAGGACGATTATGCATCTTGGCCTGTTTCTTGGCCTTCTTCTCCTTAACGCTTTCGTTGTATCTGTACTTGCCAAAATCCATGATTCGGCATACAGGTGGATCAGCGTTCGGCGAAATCTCGACCAGATCCAAATTGGCTGCTACCGCGAGCTGTATGGCCTCTCTGGTTAATATTACACCCATCATGGTCCCGTCCGCTTGAATACACCTCACTTTAGGAACCCTGATCTTATGATTTACTCTTACGAATGAACGAATAACTTACCTCCTTTTTTAGTAATTCCAAAATCCTTCCCACCTATGACAACATCTGCCCCTTCAGTAATTCCAATACCGCATCCACCGGCATACTGCCCTGATCTCCCGCCGCTCTGCCACGAACAGACACCATGTCCGATTCCGCCTCCCTGGGTCCTATAATCAACATGTATGGAATTTTATCCATCTGCGCTCGCCTTATCTTGGCTCCTATTTTTTCCGATTTCCTGTCAATTGAAACCCGAAAATCAGAGGTACGCAGTCTGTCAACAATCGTTTCGGCATACTGGATCTGTTTCTCGGTAATTGGAAGCACCCGTACCTGTTCAGGCGCAAGCCATAAAGGAAACGCTCCCGCATAATGCTCTATTAAAATGCCGAAAAACCGCTCAAGACTGCCCAGTAAAGCTCTGTGCACCATGTAAGGACGATGATCTTTTCCGTCTTCACCAGTATACGTCATGTCAAATCGCTCTGGAATATTGAAATCAAATTGTATTGTCGTCATTTGCCATTCACGTCCCAAAACGTCCTTGATCTTCAGGTCTATCTTGGGGCCATAAAACGCTCCTCCTCCTTTATCAACAAGATACGGGATATTCTCCAGCTTCAACGCCGCTTCCAATGATGCACTTGCATGAACCCATCGTGACTCTTCACCAACCGATTTGGCAGGTTGCGTGGATAAATAGGCGGAAACATCATTGAATCCGAATTTTTCAAGAATTCTAAGTGCAAATTTAACCGCTCTTTCTACTTCCCCTTCAATCTGCTCCGGAGTACAGAAAATATGCGCGTCATCCTGCGTAAATCCCCTCACCCGCAACAGGCCATGCAGAACCCCGCTTTTCTCATATCGATATACCGTGCCCAGCTCTGCCCAGCGTAACGGCAAATCACGGTAAGACCGTTTCTGTGATTTGTATATCTGAATATGGAACGGACAATTCATCGGCTTAATAAAATATTCCGTCCCATCAATGTCCATTGGCACATACATGTTCTCCCTGTAGAACTCCATGTGCCCCGATGTCTCCCATAACTGTGCCTTGCCTATATGCGGCGTGTATACGATCTCATATCCGGCGCGAAAATGTTCGCGCCGCCACAAATCTTCTATGACAGACCGGATATACGCGCCCTTCGGATGCCAGTGAATAAGACCCGCGCCAACGTCATCCTGCACACTCCACAAATCCAGCTCGCGACCAAGCCTGCGATGATCTCGCTTCTTCGCTTCTTCAAGCCTGTCGAGTTCAGCCTTCAGCTCTTCCTTAGAAAAAGCTGATATGCCATAAATCCGTTGAAGCATTGGATTTGTTTCCAAGCCCCTGTAATAGGAACCCGCAATGGATACCAGCTTGAAAGCCTTTATTTCACCCGTGCTTTTAAGATGCGGACCCCGACAAAGGTCGATAAACTCACCACTCTTGTAGAATGTTATCGCCTCACCTTCAGGTATATCGGCCAATCGTTCAATCTTGTAAGTCTGCCCGGCGGCTTCAAGCATCTTGAGCGCTTCTTCCCGCGTAACTTCTGTCCGCTCAAACGGCGAATTCTCAGAGACAATTTTCATCATCTCTTTCTCTATCGCGGGTAGATCATCCGGCGAGAAACGCTCGGAAAGATCAAAATCATAATAGAAACCGCCTTCAGACGCCGGCCCTATGTCAAGCATGACATCTCTGTATAACCGGCATACTGCCGCAGCCATTACATGCGCCGTACTGTGGCGCATTGTTTCAATATCCAATGTTATTTCTCCATCTAAAAGCGTGGCCTAACAGCCAAGCTGAACTTCCCCATCACGGGTTCAACTCTGCGTACAAAGATTAATGATCTTTCCGCCACAAATCAAGTGTTTGATCCTGTAATAACCTGTTCTTAATCATGCCCTTTTCCATCCATAGCATTCCCTTTAACAATCCGCCAGCCAATAACACGTCAAAACAGCAACAGTAAGAATTACTTTAACTCCGGATACTTTGCCCCAATAAGCTTGGAAATAATACTGTAATACTTCTTCCGCTCAGCCTTGGCGTAATTCTGCACGATTTTTATCCCTTTGTTCATATTCTTGAAATTCAAACCGCCTGTCGCCCCAAGATGTTTTTTCCTGAAAATAGACTCGGTAGCGTCCATTCCGCCCGGCTTCTCAATTTCATTTTTCACCCGTGTATAGGCATCCCGGAACGGCACGCCCTGTCCAACAAGCTCTAATACCCGGTCTGCCGCAAACACATCGGGAGTAAACCCATCAAGCAAGGCAGTCTTGTTGACTTTAAGCTCTTTCACGATCAACGCCATAATGGCCAGGCACTCATTCGTTGTCGCCATACCATCTATAAATAACTCCTTCGTCTCCTGCAGGTCCCGATTATACCCGCTCGGCAGACCATTGACTATCGAGGCGACTGTGGAAGCGCCGCCAAGCACTTTCTTTGCTTTCGCCCGCACCAGCTCCAATACGTCAGGATTATTCTTCTGCGGCATAATACTGCTTCCCGTACAATATTTTTTCGGCAACGTAAAATAACCGAACTCAGGCATTGAATATAAAATGATATCTTCCGCGAGCCGCGATAATGATCCCATAACAGTGCTCAGAACCGACAAAATAATCGCCTCACATTTACCCCTGGCGTTGATAGCATATAGCACATTGTGTACAGGCCTTTCAAAACCCAACAGCCTGGAAGTAAGCTCTCTGTCTATTTTCAGCGCCGTGCCATAACCAGCCGCTGCGCCCAGCGGGCACCTGTTGTTAAAATCATACGCGCCTCTTACCAGCAGAATATCATCCTGCAGGCTTTCCAAATGAGCCGATGCCCACAGCCCGACTGAACTCGGCATGGCCGGCTGAAGATGCGTCCTCCCGACCATAGGCAACGCCTCGCCTTCCTGCGCAAGCTTTAACAGCCTGATGCAAAGCACTGATATACCATCCATTACCTCAAGCAGCTGTTCCTTCCCGTAAAGTCTCATGTCAACAGCAATCTGATCGTTCCTGCTCCTTGCCGTATGAATCTTCTTCCCCGTTTCACCAAGCTTTTGAGTCAAAATTCTCTCGATCGCCAAATGCACATCCTGATCACTATTCCTGATCTTGAACTTTCCTTTCCGCGCCTTTTTCATTACGGCAACCAATTCGGATACAACCTTTCTTTTCTCCTGCTCTGTGAACAGTTTGAGACCCGGAATAGCGGCCAGCATGGTTACATGCGCGGCAGACCCTATGCAGTCCGACTCAGCAAGAACCATATCCAGCACCGGATCCTTGCCAATCGTAAACGACAACACAGCCGGATCTATCCGGCCTACAATAGTCTTCTTTGTCGTCATCTTCGAAATCTCCATGTATTCAGTAAATCCATTACCAATCCATGAATATACCAGATTACATCATATAACAATCAGTATTTTAGCTGCCAACCCCTTCTTTATGCACCATCTCAGATAGCCGTTCAAACGCGTTGTCCGCCCTTTTCAGCAAAACAATCAGATGAACCTTGGTCTTTTCCCCATCTCTTAATGCCTCAAAAAAACGACAATAAGCATCCACTACAGCCCCCACTTCATCCCCCCTGCCCATCGCTATAATGCGAAGACTGGTTATTTTAGCCTGACATAGACCCGGAATCCATTCTTCATCTTTCGCGTCAATTAAACCACGCAAAGAACCTATTTCGTTCGGATCAACCCATAATCCAACACCAAATTGACCAGAATGCACCAAGAGCTGAGACCTGATTTTATCTATCGTATGCAATGTCGCCCGACCAGGTTCATGCACCACGCGTTCCTGACGAAGAATCCAGCTATCCCACTGTTCTTCCAGTTCCACCACTGAGTCACACCCGTCCATATGAGCCACAAGCCATTCCGGTGTAACGTTTTTATCTTGAGCAAATTGCGTAAAAATACCATCCAGCAACTGCTTCCATCCAGGCATGGTCGTCAGCCAGCCGACAAAAAAACCGCATACTGATTTTTCAACCCGCCTTTTGTTTCCGCCAATCTGCTCTTTCATAATCTCGACAACAGGCATAAGCCCGCCTTCACGCCATATGCTTATTACATATTCGGCGTTTGCCGATTTCTGCTCCTGATATAGATTCTGGGCCAGACCGCGGCAAAACCAGCGCGGCACAATATCACGACCATTCAGAAAGACATTCATTAGTAGAAGACACAACTCTTCCTCAGCTTCCTCCTGATCAACACTGGCATAGTCGTAAATAACGAGATCACGAAGAAAACCGGAACCCCGCACGGAAGGCCTCATAACAACCCTTCCTGAATCACCCGGCTCAGCGGCGTTAACAACAATCCTTACCATGTGCTGATAGTCTAAAGGCAGTTTAACACTCAGCATTGTTTCGATTTTTTTCGCAACATCACTACTCCAGCGCGCCAATTCCACATTCTCAGCCCTGTCCATGCCCACAACCGTGAAGCGACCACAA
The DNA here is from genome assembly GCA_032123435.1 of Verrucomicrobiota bacterium. Taxonomy (GTDB): domain Bacteria; phylum Verrucomicrobiota; class Kiritimatiellia; order UBA8416; family JAQBFJ01; genus JAQBFJ01. The sequence continues at coordinate 5,131 of JAQBFJ010000249.1, read as the reverse complement.
GCGCTCCTGAAACTATTCAATCCGTCCCATGGATCCAGAACATCCATACGACGTGCGATCGGAATTGGAACATCGGCCTCTGCCGCGCAAAGCACTACACACGAAAGGAAAACAACAACAGCCCGCGAATATATTGCGATATCCATGGAAAACCTGCGCGATCCGCATGCTGGATAAGTTCTTTGATATATTACGGCGGCAGACACTTTCATTAAGAAACAAGCACGCTAGTGGCGGGAACAACCATGCATATGCAAGAAAAGTTACTTCTTGACCACAACAGAAATCTTGCCGTCGTTAATAGTAATCTCCTCTATGCCAGCAAGATCATCCCATTCACTTTCATTTGACACCATTTTGTAGATTTTCTGCAAAGGTATACGTTTCAGCGGCCCGCCAAGCGGAAGATGCCCAACCTTTGCACTCCTTACCCCTACACTGCCGCCTACAGCCGAGCAGGTGATCTCATATGTTGTCCTGGGCGACACCTTTACCGGCCCGGCTGGTATGACCGTAAGCGTTTTTACCACCCGCATAGAGAAAGATCCTTCGTCAAAGTTAACACTCGCCGAATCCACTTTCCATTTGTTCTTCCTGCTCTCTAAAAAACCGTTAACATCCTTCTCTGAAAACGAAAAAGGACCAACCGTCATTCCTGGCCTTACCCGCTTAATTGCGCTTATCTGGCGTTCAACACGCAAACCACCCACACGCGACCCCGCCTCTCCCATCGTGGCCTTATTCGGCCACAGCGCGAGCCCCAAGAGAATCAGCACAACCACGAAACCTGCCACCGTAAAATATTTCGAATTTTCAACAAACCAATTGTTAGCCTCACTGCCGGCCAGATCATTACTGCTAATACCGTCCGTCTCCAATTTCTTACCGCAAGCACCGCAAAAAACACGACCTAACGGATTCTCCGTTCCACATTTTGTACAAACCAACATAATGTCACCCACTTTGCTGTTAACGTTATTTATTTCTCTGCTTCTTTATTCACAGAAGGCTTTTCTGTCCGATCCTTTCCCTCAACCAAAGAACCGTCTTCTTTTCCTGAACTTTCCTTGCTCTTCGCCCTGCGGTAATCTGTCTCATAGAACCCGCTCCCTTTAAAAATAATCCCAGCCCCGGCACCAATAAGCCTTTTTACAACAGACCGGCAATCCGGACAACGCTTGATCGGTTTGTCCTGCATGCTTTGAAATTTCTCGAACGTATGTCCGCATTTCTTACATTGATACTCATACGTAGGCATAACATATTCCCGCACTTTGACTTATGTGCCGTACTTTACCCGTTTTCACAAGTATTGTCAAATATCCAGTCCACGATTTTACTTTCTTGACACCATACATACATACTATCATGATTTTCAATCATCTCCATTTACCAGCAAGAAACACGAATAAACAGATAAAAATCCAGAATTTTATGAAAATAACCTTCCAGCCAGGAATAAATAATTTACTGACTCAGTATAATAAGTTCCTGAGAAATAAACTTATAGGCTTGATAACCCACCAATCAGCTGTCGACTACACAGGAAAGAACACAGCCGATATCCTCAGAAATAACAAGCATATCAAGCTGAGAGCCTTGTTCGGCCCCGAACACGGCTTCTGGACCACGGCCGGAGCCGGCGACCATGTCGCCACTCGAAAACACCCTTCATGGAAAATACCCGTGTACTCCCTTTACGGGAATACAAGACGACCTTCATCCAGTATGCTCAAAAACCTGGATACCCTTATAGTTGACCTGCAGGATCTCGGAGCTCGACCATATACGTATGTCTCTACCTTGCTCTATGTCATGGAAGCAGCCAGCCTGCATCAAAAACAGGTCATAGTCGCTGACCGCCCCATACCTTTGCCTCGTGTTATAGACGGCCCTATGCTCAACCCCGCCTTCAAAAGTTTCATAGGATCCATAAATACGCCTATGCTTTACAGCATGACACAAGGAGAAACAGCCTTGTGGCTGAAACATTCACTGAACCTGCCCATCGATCTGAAAGTAGCAAAAATGAAGAATTATCATCGCGAACCGGCACGACAGCCTGACTGGCCGGCATGGATACCTTCTTCACCAGGAATCCTTTCATGGGAATCAGCTACTACATATCTGACAACCGTCTTCTGCGAGGCGCTCACATCCGTAGATTTCGGAAGGGGTACACCCATGCCATTCCAACTGCTCGGCAGTCAATGGATAAAACCCGAAGCGCTATGCGAGGAATTGAACTCCATTCCTTTACGCGGCGTACGTTTTTATCCGCATCACTTCATTCCTGGTACAGGCCCCTGCGCCGCACAGCCTTTAAACGGCATCCGTATCACGGTAACAGACCGAAATGTCTTCCACCCCGTAACCGCCGCCGTGTGTATCCTTTCATCACTACAGAAGAACATGGGCCGAAAACGCCTGTGGAACACACCAGGCTCACGATATGAACATTTCGACAAACTTTTCGGAACCGATACCGTGCGAAAAGCCATCATGGACGGCGTGTCAGGAACCACTCTCGCAAAAAGCTGGCAGTACGACTTGAATGCCTTTCAAAAAACCAGACGACCCAATTTGTTGTATCAACCCCGCTGAAATATATTGATAACTGAACCGCCATTAATTAAATGAAAAAAGCCATCATCCTAGCAGCTGGATTCGGTACGCGAATGATGCCGCTGACCAGAGAAACGCCCAAGGCTATGATACCTTTATGGGGCAAGCCGCTTATCGGCCACACTCTCGACATGCTGGCACGATGGAAAATAACCGAAGTCCTGATAAATCTGCATCACGCGCCCAATTCAATATTTGAATACGTTAAACAAAGAAACTGCCCGCACATGCGCGTGTGTTTCTCATATGAACCCGAAATCCTCGGGACAGGCGGAGCCGTCCGGAACGTAAAATGGTTCACCAATAACCAACCTTTCTGGATCATAAATGCCGATATTGCAGCCGACATCGAGCCCGCCGCGTTTATCAATGAATTGAACAAAAAAAGAACTGCCGCTGTCTTGTGGCTACACCCGGATCTCGGCCCACGCACAGTAGAAATGCAAAATGGAAAAATATCCTCATTCAAAAGCAAACATCCCGCAACACCTGGCACATATACCTTCTGCGGAATTCAGCTCGTCTCTCCCAACATTCTTGAATACCTGCCCAACGTTCCTTTCTCTTCTATAATATCAGCTTACGAACTGGCAATCCTGTCAGGAAAAACAGTTCGCGGCATCTGCCCGCCAAACTCCTACTGGATCGACATAGGTACTCCAAAACGATATGTTCAAGCCCACCTTGAGACGCGCGAACAATGGCACGCCGGCCGGCCCGGAAAAAACCTTTTTAACAAGGAAAAGGAAGCGGAAATCAAGGCCCTCAGACGATCAGGCATTAGCGTAAAAGGCTTCGCCGCCATAGGACATAATGTAAACATCAGCAAAGGTGTACATATACACAATTCCATCATATGGGATAATACCTTTATATCAGCGGGTTCCAGCCTGTCCAACGCCGTTATCGGAAAAAACGCAGATGTCAATGGATCCGTCTCCACCTCTATAGCTTGCCGCGCCGATTCATTAACAGATGCCAATATGATCAAGGCTATAAATGAACTTGGATGGCCGCCCCATCGGACAACGGCTATCCTTTTCGGGAAACGAGGGTCCCAACGCACATTCACCCGTTTTATCTATGGCAAACAAAGTGTGATTCTCATATGTTATTCACCACAAAGAAAAGAGAACTGCCTCTATGCCAATCATGCCCGCTTCCTGCGCCGAATCGGCATAAAAGCGCCTGAAATTATTCACGATATGCCACGACGAAACATGACCATAATCGAAGACTTGAAAGATCTTTCTTTAACGGATTTTGCCAGGACAAATTCTTTAATCAGTACCATCCAAATGTATAAACGAACACTTGATCTCATGCTCATCCTGCACAGCACCGCGACCACTGCCGCCAAGAAGGATCTCATCACACTCCAACCGTCTTTCTCTCATAAACTCTACAAATGGGAACATAACCTCTTTGCGGAACAATTCCTGGCGCAAACCATACATCTCAATAGAAGAACTATTAACAGCATATTGAATGAACTCCACAATGTCGCCAGAACACTGAAACGTTCAAATTATGTTCTCGTTCATCGCGATTTTCAATCGAGCAATGTTCTCATCACCCGCAAACAACCGGCAATAATCGACTTCCAGGGCATGCGCATGGGACCACCCACATATGACCTCGCGTCTCTCTTATGCGACCCCTACGTTTCCCTGCCAGCCAAAATCCAGAACACCCTCCTGGAATATTACATGAAACATTCCGAACAAGAACAGCAAACTCACAGTTTCTTCTGGCCTGCGACTATACAACGCCTGGCTCAGGCAATCGGCGCTTTCGCGCGATTTAACAATCAGGAAGGTCTCGTATCCTTCCGCCCATACATAAAACCGGCTTTGCGCATGATGAAACAAGCATTGAAACACTTCGATAACATGCCCTGTCTGAACGCGCTTTGCGACGCACAGTTATCGAAACATTCCTGACCCGAATATTGCGCTTGCGACGTCGGCAATGCGGACAGGCGGAGATAAGAGATTTCACCACGGAATTCACGGAGATTCGGAGAAGAGAAAGGGAAAATCATGGGAGATGGTTGCCCGGACCATCGAAATCGGGCCCGGTATCGCTGTCGGTCTCGAATTATGATTAACGAACCCGATCCCGATTAGCGATTTGGATGAGAGGGATAGTTTCCAGACGCTTTCTGCTTGCTCTATCAAGCACACGGCTTAAGCTGTATCTTATGTTCAATCTTAACACTTATTTTAATAAGCGACGCGATATAATCGATCAGGCGCTTGATCGTGAAATGCCCGGAATAAATACGCCGCCCGAACGCCTCCATGAAGCAATGCGCTATAGTGTCTTTTCCGGCGGCAAACGGCTCAGACCCATTCTCTGCCTGGCCGCAGCTGAAGCAGTAGGCGCAAAACCGGAAAAAGCCATGTTGCCCGCAGTGGCAATAGAAATATTTCATACATATACACTCATTCATGACGACCTGCCGGCCATGGATGATGATAAGGAAAGACGAGGCAAACCAACA
>JAQBFJ010000248.1:0-22822 GCA_032123435.1 Verrucomicrobiota bacterium | reverse complement strand
ACTGGATCATCCGCCCCCCCCGACGCGCGTCAGATGGGGCCGTGCAGTCGGAGAACAGGCCTAATTATATCAGAAATCATGTATCATCCGATAGAACGGCAGGATGGCATAAACCTTGAATATATTGAGGTTTTCAATGCGGATCCGGTGGATATTGACATCAGCGGATACAGTGTTGCCGGAGATATAGATTACACATTTCCGGAAGGTACTTTATTGCAGGCGAGGAAGCAATTGCTTGTGGCAAAAGATCCGGCTTCAGTGCAGTTTCTGTATCCGGTAACTTTGGTGTACGGGCCGTATGACGGGTCTTTGCCGAACGGCGGGGGCACGGTTCGATTAAGGAATCAATGGGACGCGTTATGGCTGGAAGTTGAATATGAAGACAAAATGCCGTGGCCGATAGAGGCGGATGGCGGCGGGCATTCGCTGGTGTTAAGTAAACCGGATTATGGCGAGAACGATGCGAGGGCGTGGTCGGCGAGCGCGAGAATTGGCGGCTCGCCGGGTTATCCTGAATACACATACACCAATGTGCTGGACAGTGTTGTGATCAATGAAATTCTGGCACACACGGATTTGCCGCAGGTAGATTTTATAGAGCTGTATAATTACAGCACGCAATCGGTGGATATATCGGGCTGTATTCTTACGGATGATCCTGATACCAACAGATTTATTATACCCGGGGACACGATACTTTCGCCGCAGTCGTTTGTCTGTTACTACCAGACAAATATGGGGTTTTCCCTCAAGATGCAGGGCGATGATGTATATCTGATAAATTCAAATAAAACATATGTGATAGATGCGGTCAGGTTTAACGCGCAATCCAACGGCGTGTCAATAGGGCGGTATCCAGACGGAAATCCTTCGCTTCACCTGCTGGCATCATTGACACCGGGCGAGACGAATTCCGGGCTTAAGACGGCGGACATAGTGATCAGTGAGATCATGTTTCATCCGATAAGCGGATATGACGATGATGAATATGTTGAGTTGTATAACAGAAGTTCAAACGATGTTGATGTGAGCTACTGGCGATTCACGGACGGGATAGATTTCCGGTTTGCGGCGGGTACGGTGATACCGTCTGAAGGGTATCTCGTGGTGGCAAAGAATTTGACGAATATGCTGGCGAAATATCCGCAGTTGAACACGACCAACACGGTGGGCGATTATGGAGGCGGTTTAAGCGACAGGGGTGAACGGTTGGAGTTGGCCCGGCCGGACGATATTGCGTTGCCTGATCAGGATTTTGTGGTTGTGGATGAAGTGACGTATAACGATGGTTGGGGCCAATGGGCGGATGGCGGTGGGAGCAGTCTTGAGTTGAAAGACATGCACAGCGACAACCGGCTTGGCATGAACTGGGCGGGAAGTGACGAAACACAGAAGGCGCCGTGGACGATCGTGGACTACACCGATGAGGTATCCAATGGGAGTGCGGAAAACGGCGGTACCTACCCCTACACGAGCCCGATGGAAGTTGTGGGACTCACGGCGGGCGAGTACCTCGTTGACGATATCGTCATGACATCAGGGCCGACAAACTACTTTTCCGACGACTTCGAAAGCGGGGGAACCGGCTGGACGTTTTCCGGCAGTCACTACAGGTCTGCGGTGGAGTCAGGGGGCGGATATGGCGGGTCGACCGGCTTGCACATCAGGGCATGCGATCGCGGCGAATTTTCCGGGACCTACCCGTTTTTCGAAAATCATGCACAGAAGAACATGATCATTGCGCCTCAGCCGGGGGCGGTGGCGAGGATACAAGCGAAGGTACGCTGGCTCTGCGGTTTTCCGTTCCTGCGGATAGGCTGCCGGGGGTACTGGTGTTGCACGCCCGGAGATCTGGCTTTGCCGCCCGACCTTGGCAGTCCCGGCATGCAGAACAGCAGGTACGCGACGAACGCGGGACCTGCCATCGAGGAAGTTACACAGGATCCCGTTTTGCCCCGGGTGGGCTCAAACGTGGTTGTCACCTGCCGCGTCGGTGATCCCGATGGGGTCACCTCGGTTAGCCTGCGGTATAGGACAGATCCATCTTATGTGACGAATACCACGCCGATGTATGACAACGGTGCGGGTGTCGACTCAGTCGCCGGTGACGGTATCTACAGCGCATCCATCACGGGCCAGGTATACGGCACGCTTATCGCCTTCGTGATAGATGCCACGGACGGTGCGGCACAGCCAGCGACGAGCCGGTTCCCGACAAGAATCGTTGCGCCAGGGGCGCCTGCCGCCGAGTGCCTGGTGGGCTGGGGCCTGACGAAAGCGAAAGGCATCGGCATGCCGACCTACCGCGTGCTGATTACCGCGGCCAACAACAGCGTATTGAGCGCCCTGACCTACACGTCAAAACAGGTCGTGGACTGCACCTTCCTCTATGAAGACTCCAGGGCAGTTTACTGCGCCGCCGTGCGGGGGCGCGGTAACGCGAGTTCGTCGGGCAACGTGATCAAAATGCCCAAGGACAACCGCATCCTCGGCGCGACGAAGTTGACGGTCCTGAACGGCGGCTACTACTACATCATCTCGTACATGCCGTGGGCGTGCCGCGAACTGGGCGAACCGTCCGGCAGGCCACAGCCGATCGCCTATGCCTACGGCACCGGGGGGCTGACCTATCTCGCCGACGGGCTGGCCCCGTCCACGGAACTGTGCAGTACCTGGTTCGGCGATGACGACCCGGAAGTTTTTAAGAACATTGACTACAGCGTGGATGCGTTTGGCATGATCACCAACCGATTCGGTATGAAGAAATCACGATACGCGGCGCTTTCCGTAAAGCGCTCCATGCTTCATCCCAACGATGACTACACCCAAGTGTTCAAGATTGCCAATGCCGCGGGCACAGCGGACACCGCGAAATACATCAAGAGGGTCAACGCCGTGATAGACGTCAGGTGCTGGGCGTCATATTTCGCGCTCTCCGGACTTTTCGGAGACTGGGACAAGTACGGGTACGCGTACTCGCACAACTACTACATCTACACACCGCGTCACGCACGGTCGCAACTGATGCTTCACGACATGGATCTCGCTTTTGACAGTATCGGCGTAAGATGGCCGACCGGAAATGAGGTTCCCAGCCGCATGTTTTTCATCACCCCGGCATTCAAACGCGTCTACTGGGCCTTCCTTAAAGATGCAGCGGACGGTCCTTTGCTCCCGGAACGAACAGGCAAGTTCTATGACGACATACGTACCATCGGAGTGACAAATGGACTGGATCCGGGCGACCCGTCCCCGTACAAGACTTCTGTCGCAACCGCGAGGGCATCGGTCCTTTCCGGTCTGGCCGGAGTTGATGCTCCGTTCGCGATCACGTCCAACGGCGGTGCGGATTTCTCGACCGACGCGAACCCGCTGACGCTGGCCGGTACAGCCCCTGTACATGTCGAAGATTTCTATGTCAACGGGCACAAATACACAGTTGATTACCCGACCCTGACCACATGGCAGTTCCCGGTCTGGCTTGAGCCGGGCGCGAATGTTCTTATGGTTACTGGCTACGATCATGGCGGCAACCTTGTGTCGAACGACACCATCACCGTAACATACACCGGCGCGGTGATCAGTGTGGACGGCAAACTGGTCATCAACGAGATCATGTACAACCCCGCCGTGCCCTACGCCAGCTACGTGGAACTGCACAATATTTCCGCAAATACGCTCAGTCTGGGCGGACTGCGCATAGACGGCATAGACGCGGATATCGGCTACGGGTACACGATAGCGCCGACAGGCTATGTTGTGATAGCCGGGAACATACCGGGCTACCAATGCGCGTACACGAATGCGGAAGTTGTGGTTGACGAATTCAAGGGCACACTCGACAACGGCGGTGAGACGCTGAGACTGCTGAGGCCGGAAGGTACCAACGCGTGGGTGGAGATAGACAGAGTAAGATATGACAACGACTTGCCGTGGCCTGCACTAGCCGACGGACAGGGCTGTTCCCTGCAGTTGATAGATGCTGCACGCGACAACAACCGTGCCGGCAACTGGGCGGTGAGCACGAACCGGCCCTTCACGCCCGGCGAGGCCAACTCCGTAAGCACGAATCTTCCGGAATTTCCGACAGTATGGATTAACGAGATAATGCCCACAAATATGGGATTTGCGGCGGATAACGAAGGAGAATACGAGCCGTGGATAGAGTTGTATAACTCTGACAGTAACAGCGTTGATCTGTCGGCGCAGAGTTATTATCTGACCGACAGTTATACAAATTTAACAAAATGGGCGATCCCCGCGGGCTGGACGATAGCATCAAACGGCATGCTTATTATATGGGCTGACGGTGAGACGGCAGAGACAACTAATGGATATCTGCATGCCGGGTTCAGGATGAACAGCGAAAGCGGCTGCGTTGCGCTGGTCAGACAACCGGATAGCACGCCGATAATTGTTGATTATGTGAATTACAGCAGTGTGCCGATAAACTATTCATATGGAAAATATCCCGAAGGTGAGCAGTACAGCGAAACATATATGGAAACAGCCACACCCGGCAGTGCCAATACGATAGCTACCGTACCGGTAAATATATACATAAACGAATGGATGGCTCGAAATTCCTTGACGATAGTGGATCCGACAGACGGTAAGTTCGAAGACTGGTTCGAACTGTATAACGCGGGCGAGGATACTGTTAACCTGACAGGCTACACGCTTACTGATGATTTGACCGATACGAACCAGTTTACCATACCGGTAGGGGTGACTATAGGCGCGCGTGATTTTCTGTTTGTGTGGGCGGATGGCGATGATGATGACAACGGACCGGGCGTGGATCTGCATGTGAACTTTTCGCTGGCGGCGGACGGTGAAACGATAGGGTTATACAAGCCGGACGGTACGCTGGTTGACGCGGTAATATTTGGCGCACAGGCGGTGGATATAACTGAAGGCTGCTGGCGTGACGGCAATCCCAATATTTACACATTGACGACGCCGACCCCTGGTTCTTCAAATGTTCTGCTGATAATCACGTCATTCGTGGCGCCGACAGGGGATGTGGCAACAGTGACATGGTCGACTGAGCCTGGCCGTAAGTACCGCGCGGAATACATAACGGATCTTACTGGCACTAACTGGGTTTTGATGGGGATAGTAACAGCGTTGACTGATTCCTGCTGGTTTGATGACACAAATGTCGTTGGCGTGCCTTACAAATTCTATCGCCTGAAACGGCTGGAGTTTTGAAAAAGGATGTGCTGGACAAAAGCAGACAAGGGTGATAAAATTCAACAAAATATTAAAACATGAGTTGAGTATCAGGTTTTTTGATCGCTCTGTAGATGCGGCTAATACACAAGGAGGTAAAATGAGAATAACTCTTCCGTATAGTGCTTTTCTTGCCGGAGTAATTTTGATCATTACCGGCGTGACTCAATTCTCAATAACCGTTTTGGCCAGTCCGCCGAGCAACATGTTGCTTATCCCGTCAGGCGGCTTCAATATGGGTGATAATTATTCAGAAGGCAAAGAAGACGAACGCCCTGTCCATGCCGTGTTCATAGATGCCTTCTATATGGATAAATATGAAATTTCGAATGCAAAGCTTTGTCGTATGCTTCAGTGGGCTTACAATAACAAGAAACTCATCGTGGATATGAAGGGAGACATCGGAATCAGCGCCAAGTTTGCTGACGACAACGCACAGGAAGTGTCTGATCTGGATGACAAGGATTGTCAAATTGAATTCAAGAACGGAAAGTTTCATCCTAAAGCCGGCAAGGAACAGTTTCCAGCCGACGAGATCGGCTGGTATGGGGCCATGGCCTGCTGTTACTATCGCGGCAAGATGGAGGGGCTGGAAACGTGTGTGAATACGGCTGACTGGACTTGCGATTTCACCAAAAATGGCTATCGCTTGCCAACAGAGGCTGAATGGGAAAAAGCCGCGCGCGGCGGATTGGATGGGCACCATTTTCCATGGGGCAGCAAAGGCGGAAACTACATGGATCATGTTGATGGAAGCAAGGCGAACTATGCAGATAGTGGCGACAAGTATGAATCCGGTCCTCAGCCGACAACAGTGCCTGTGAAGGACTACCCTCCGAATAAATATGGATTGTACAACATGTCCGGCAATATTTATGAATGGTGCTATGATAAGTACGGTACCAACTATTATGCGTCCTCACCGAAAATCAGTCCCAAAGGACCCGATTCGGGTGTAGAACGTGTTCGCAGGGGCGGCTGTTGGGCGTGGGCGCCGGATTTACTGCGGTGCGCGTCACGAGGGCATCGGGATCCGATGCACAGGGGGAAACACGTCGGTTTCCGCATGGTTCGTAATGCTGGAATGAATGTGAGCGGCAAGATTAATATCAATCCGAATAATAGTGATCAGGACGAGTTTGTCCTTATCCTGCAGGACGGTACAAGGATTTCAAGAGATCAACTGAAAGATGACTATGCGGGATACGAAGGGCTGGCACTGCGTGTTTATGTGAAACCGCATGGTAACGGAAATCAGAATGGATTGATTGTTGATGGCAGGCCATGTCCGCTGAAGAATGCAAACACCTATGATATCTCATCCAGCATGATGACCGTCAAACTTTACAACGACGGCAATGGACAAGGAAAAGGCATGGGTCAGTGGTGGATTTCCATTACGGCCGCGAATGCCACCATCAAAGTGGTGAAAAAAAGTAAGTAACGCATGTTCAGTGGTGGAATACGGGGCATGGCCGGTTTTTATGATCATGTCCTGTAAATGGCAATGAGAGTCAAAATTGTTAACCGGCCAATTCTCTTAATACCTGCAGGGCTTTCTCATAATTGGGCTGTTGTGATATTTCCTGAACCTGTTCCGTGTAGATTATTTTTCCTTCTGGATTAATAATGACTATTGCCCTTGATAACAGCCCTGTAAGTGGTCCACTGCTTATCGTTACCCCGTAATCTTTGCCGAATTCAGGAGAACGAAATACCGATAAAGCCATGACATCGTCTAACTCTTCAATCTCGCAAAACCGCTCATGTGAAAACGGGAGATCGGCTGAAATACATAAAACGGCAGTATTTTCGAGATTATCAGCCTCTTTGTTGAAATGTCTTACCGACATGGCGCATACAGGTGTGTCTATACTTGGAAATATATTCAGCACAACGGATTGACCGATAAAATCATTGAGCCGTACATTAGACAGATCCGTCTTCGTTAATGTAAAATCCGGTGCCTGTGTGCCAATGGCAGGCAGTTCGCCGATTGTGTCAACTGGGTTCCCTTTAAGATAGACTTGAGCCATTATCCCTCTCCTGCGTTTATCTTTATTCGTTCTAATGCATTGCTCTTATGAATAACGTGGCTTATTTCGCATATTATCAGAAACAGAGCAATGATTATTCGCCTGATATCCATTTTTTCATGAAATTACCTTGACAGAAATATACCGAAAAACCAGTCTGATCAGCCATTAGAGTGGTTGAAGAAATACTGTAGCCAAAACGACTGCAGTATTTATGAAACTGCTCCAGTCTAAATATGAAAGGGTTCATATCATGAAACTGGTATTCATTCCTCAGCCGCACAAAATTACGATGCATAAAGGTTTTTTCAGGATACCTGATAAACCAGTTATAGGCATTTCGGACAGCAGTCTTTATACGGTTGCCTGCCGGGCGGAAACAGTTTTCCAGAACGGAACCATCAATATCATTATACCGCGAAAGAAGGATGCCCTGTCTGTCATACTGCGAAAAGGACTTAAGCCGGGTGGGTACCGGCTGAACATAACACCGGCCGGAGTAAGACTGGAAGCTGATTCAGTAGAAGCAGCTTTTGACGGACTTCAGACTCTTGTCCAGGTTGCCATGCAATGTTCCGAAAAGAAATTGCCGTGTCTGTTGATTAATGACTGGCCGGATTTTAAGAATCGTGGTGTTTACTATGACGTGTGCCGCGGACGCGTACCAAAATTCGAAAGTCTAATGGAACAGGTTGAACTGCTGGCCCATTACAAGATTAATCATTACCAGCTTTATTTTGAGCATACATTCAAGTTCAGGGGGCATCCTGATATCTGGCGCGGTGCATCACCCCTGTCCGCGGAAGACATGATGGATCTTGATGCGTTCTGTAAAGGGCGGCATGTTGATCTCGTGCTCTCACTTGCAAGTCTTGGACATATGGGGACCATATTGAAACATCCGCAATACCATTATTTGGCGGAGGACTTGGGGAAAGGGGAGTATCCGCATGCGGGAGATAAAAATCATTGGGGTGCACAGGGTAAGGCGCACTTGATATCTCCTGCCAATTCCAGAACTTATGATTTTCTTGATTCATTATATTCCGAGTTGCTTCCTTCGTTCAGCTCTAAACTGTTCAATGTCTGTTGTGACGAGGCGTTTGTTCTGGGGTGGGGGCAGACTCACGCGCTCTGTAAAAAACTGGGAACAGGTCGAGCCTATCTTAATCACATAATAAAACTGAAAGAACTGTGCGCTGAGCACGGTAAGAAAATAATGTTCTGGGGCGATATAATTCGAAGTCATCCTAAACTTATTCCGCATATTCCGAAGGACGTAATTGTTCTGGACTGGGGATATGATGCCAATCATCCATTTGCTAGAATTTCAGATTTTCGCAAGGCAGGCCTGGATTTTTACGCGTGCCCGGGTACATCATCGTGGTGTTCGTTGTTTCCGCGTATTCATGAAGCAGAGGCGAATATCCATGGTTTCGCGGCGGCAGCATGCAGGAATAAAGCTGTTGGACTGCTCAATACCGATTGGGGTGATGGCGGGCACTATAATTTCATGGAATTATCCTGGCATGGCTACTTGTTTGGCGCCGAGCAGGCATGGAATGTGAATGCTGATCGAAACACATTCACGGCACGTTTTGCAAAGCTGTTTTTGGGTACTGATGATCCGGCTGTTGCGCGTGCGATAATTCAACTTGGTGATATCACGCATTTAAATATCGCTTCATATTATCAAAGCATCTGGCAGCACCTCCTGTTTGCAAAGGCGGATGATAAAATATTTGCCCCGAAAATTCATGAAAGCAAATCATGCAAGCAGGGCAGGATCAGGCAGGGCAAGTGTCGGCTTAACGCGGAGCTGGGTCGAAAAACGATAAAACAGTTGAAGGATATCAGGACTGTATTTGAATCGGTACTCAAAGAGCGGGACGGCGATCCGCACAGCGTTATGCCTTATTGGCTGTTTGCGGTGGATTCGATCAGTGTTGCTGCAAAAAAACTTACGGTGTTTGGTGAAGACGGACGTAATACGCCTGCGACGCGAATCGCGCTAAAGAAAGAAATGCGTTCACTCATGAAACGATTTGAACGTTTATGGATGGCGCGGAACCAGAGGTCGGAGATAAGTGTAACGCTTAAACGCTATAGAAAAGCCATAAACTCTCTTTAAAAGCAGGCTGGAATGCCGGCAAAACAGGGGGATGATTGGTTTTTCTGCATTGTTTCCTGGTGTCAGATGCTTGTTTTTTAAGCAATATTCCTGTATGCTTTCCAAATAGTTAATGTAACAACAAGCGGAAAGGATTCTAATGCGGCATTTTAAAAATCTATTGTTCGTTATTGCCGGTACCGCGGTATCGGCGGTATTGGTAGGGCTTGCTTTTTTGCTGTTGTCACTGTTTCTGCCGAACGTTATGTGTGAACTGGGAGGGCAAGGCGATATACCTAACCCCGTAAGAGGCAGAGAAGTGTTTCTTGCTATGGGACTCGCCTTTGGCTGCGTGTTTGGGGTTGGCTTTATGGTCCTTTCATTGGCAGCTGAAGGAATCAGGGATTTGGTCAAAAGCGGCAAGTCAAAAACAGGATAGGCATACTTGACGGTAAAGTGGAGTTATCCAAAAGTAAGCCGCAGTAATTTTACTCCTCTGTCGTGGTCAGTTTGTAAAACATGCGCGGTACAGCGCCGATATTGTTGGTAATGATAATTTCATCTGATCCTGCCAGGTTCGTATATGGTGGCATGTTGGACCAGAAAGCCGGCATGAGGGTAGGTGAGCACTGTAGATTATAAAGCCAGCCATTCTCAGCTGGCCAATACATGATCAACTTATCAGATGTAATTTCCATCCCGCTGATCCAGCACCCATTCGTGTCCGGATAAACGGAAAAAAACACCTCGATAATATGATTGTTTGTCACATTGTAGAAAGTATAACTGCTGACTGTGCCTGTGCTGTTTCCGTCAATTCGCACATCCTTGATTGCCGCGTAGACAGGATAAGCGCTTATTGTAAATGTCTGATTGGCGCCATTTGTAACAAACAGGACACCATGAGGTTCCATTGTTCCGCCAAACCCGGCAGTTGCGTTGATAAC
The DNA here is from genome assembly GCA_032123435.1 of Verrucomicrobiota bacterium. Lineage (GTDB taxonomy): Bacteria > Verrucomicrobiota > Kiritimatiellia > UBA8416 > JAQBFJ01 > JAQBFJ01. Next base: position 12,491 of record JAQBFJ010000248.1, on the reverse strand, counting down.
ATTAGTTGACGAAGGCGGATATGCCGCGAACAAGGCTGCGATAACGTGATTTGACACGGCGTTACGCAGTTCAAAAAATGTGATGCCACCCATGGATAGTCCATCGACGGTCAAATTGGTAACATAGAACCCTTCGTTTGCTGTGATAACGAAATTCTGGTTGCCCGCTACCTCAACACCGATTCTGCCGGACGGAATGATCTGGCCGTTTGTGGTCGATAATGTCTCAATGATCGCGTAAGGAGATTCGTGCGCGCCGATGTCCACTTTGAAGGCGCGGATGCGTTCATTACCCCAGGCATCATTCTGGTCCGGCGCATAAGCGTCATTGCCCGCGTTGATGCAAAGGGAGCTGCTGCTTAGGCGCAGGTCGTTCGCGGCATAGTTCATGAATGCCGGTTCGTTAGTGATATTGCCGGCGCCGTCGGAATAGGGGGTAATACAGCAATACTCGCACGTACCGCCGAAGTAGTTGTTGCTTGGTGAAGCCGTATTGTAATACACAATACTGTTTTTGTTTGTGGATTTGTATGTGCCGCCACCGGACTGATCCGCTGTGTTACCGACAATTGTACAATTCAACACCATCGCGCCATAGGCGCCACCGCCATGCCATTCCGCCCTGTTGCTCATTAATAGACAGTTGTTCAGTATGCCGCCGTACGTTCCTCCGCCAGAATAGTCTGATTCGTTGCATTTCACTATGCAGTTGGTCAGAAACGAACCGATGGCGTAGGCGCCGCCGCCGGATTGGTCGAGGAATATCGCGCCCGTTGTCCGGGTATGGCCATTGGATAAAGTGAAACCTGAAAGAGCCGAACCATTGCTCAAATACGCGCACCGGACTGCCGATGTGCCGAGTGGACCAGCCCCGTCGATTATTGTAACTTCCGGCCCGTTGACACTTTCAATGCTGATTAAATTTGTCGCGACTACGCGGCTGATCAAAGCTGGAACAGTCAATGATCCTGGCGTTGCCGCCCCGCCACTGGAATATACGCCGTTTGTAACCAGTATGCGCTTGCTCAGTTGACAATAGGCGTTGACAGCATGCTGAATATTAGTTGCCGCTTCTGCCCATGTTAGATAAGGATAAGACGGTGTAGGATTTCCGGCGTCAACGTAATGAGTTACAGGCTCTTCTACCACATGGACAGTGACGGTGTCCGATAATCCTTCAGAATATGTTTCGTTGTATGCGCTTAAGACGACCGGGTAACGGCCGGTACTTGCCCACGTATGGGTCACATACGGTCGGTTCGTGGCAGTTGTGTTGTCGCCGAAATTCCAATGGTTCCAATGCGCCTTGCCGTCAATATCAACAGAGAAGCTTTGCTGTGTATTAACCATTACAATAATGGCGGAAGCTGTATCATAAATTGCCACTTGTAACGGGCCTGTAACTGTTCCGGCAACATACTCGTCGCATCCCATACTTGGCGGATCGAGCCATGCATCATTATGGATATCGGTTCCGGAGCTGTAGCTGTTGGTGCCCGCGCCGATGACCGGAGAATTTGTAGCGATGCAGAATAAACTGGCCAGTTCAGGCGGGTCTTCTATGCAGTTTGGACCATCGAAATAGTCATACGACGTACAGGAATATTGGTAGTCTATGAGTCCATCTGGCGCCGTATATGAAAAGTTATAATATACAATGCTGTTGTTGCATTCGACTCCCGGCGAGCCGCCGTCTGATGCGCCGCCACATTGCAGTAGCGCGGAATTTAGAACGATCGTGCAATTGTTTGCTGTCGCGCGGTATGCGCCGCCGCCATCAAAACCCGAATAGTTCCTTGCAATGAAGCAGTTATTGATTGTGCCGCTGTGCACGCCACCGCCCTTGTCTTCTGCCCTGTTGGAAGTGATCTTGCAATTATTGATCGTGGTAGAATAGCCGCCGCCCCCGTCATCACTGGCTGTGTTTCCGTCAATAATACATTTGTAAAGTGTTCCAAAATTTGCGCCACCCCCTTTTTGCGATGAGTTACCGGAAATTGTGCTGGACTCAACATAAGCATGTGATACACCACCGCCGTCCCAGAGTGTCCAGTTGCCTTGAATTAAACTGTTGCGGATAACGCCGCCATATGCGCCGCCGCCGTAAGCCCAGGCAGAATTTCCGATTATAATGCAATTTGTTATTATGCCATCCGAAATAAACGCAGCACCACCTGAACGGTCAACTTGAGTATTGCCGCCGGTCCGCGTATAGCCGTTCGATAAGGTGAAGCCGGATAGAACCGCGCCGTTAGTCAGAAACGCACAGCGTATTGCCGAGTTGCCGAATGGGCCTTGCCCAAGAATGATCGTTTGATCCGGGCCTTTAACGCTTTTTATGGTAATTGTATTCGTGGCAACGATGCGGCTGACCATCGCAGGTATTGCCGTTGAGCCTGGCGTATCAGCGCCGCCGGTTGAATAAATACCGTTGGTCACCAGCACTATGTCGCCGATGTTTGTTGCCGAATTGATAGCGTTTTGAATCTCATGAAATGCGTTGGTCCAGTGCGTGCCGGGCCCATCCGTTATACTGTTGGTCCAGACATGATAAGTTGCCGCGTGGCCTCGGCCTGAAATGAAAGCGAGGCAGGCCCATAAGATCAGCCATGTACTGGAACGATGGCGGATATTCATAATGACTTTCAGTTAACTGAAGCCGGTTAATCCGGCCCTTTGGCTATATGATACCTTTGTGACGTTGTCTGGTACAAGGCTGAAATGGCGCCAGGCAGGCAATTGTGTGCATGAGTGACAGATATATATGGAGCGGGAGACGGGGATCGAACCCGCGACATTCAGCACAAGAAAGGTACTGAGGCCATTAAGGAATTGATTGAGAAACTACAAGGAGAAATTGATTTGCTCAGGATAAAAGACAATGTGAGAGATTTTGAGACTACTTCGCCTGCTCAAATGATTGGTAGGGATGGTTGATGTAAGTCCTTTTTCTGCAATTAGTCCTGTTTTAGGCCACATGATTAAATTGTGTTAAACAATGGACTTTTATAAATCATCTAAACTTGATTTATCGAAGATTGTTCATGATAATTCATTCAGTTACCAAAATGTTGTAACGTATTACACATATAACGTTCGGCATAAGAAAGATAAGTGATGAATATCGAAGCAATAGCTGGATTGGTCGTCGTCGTTGGTTACCCCTTGGCCATCATATTTGAAAGCAAGCACACCATTCCTCAGAAGATCATTTCGATAATCTCTGGCGAGATGGTGTTCATCTTCGGATGCAACCTTCTTGCTCTTGACCTTCCGAGGTGGATTCAGACAATTTGTTTAATGGTTGGGTGTGCAGGAATAGTGTTCCTTCACGTCAGCAACAAAAGAAGACGGCAAGCACCCCATGGAGGGGATGCCGAACAATAGCATGCATCACGACTTGGTAACCCGCCCGAAGGCGGGTCCCCAAGCGCATGATGCTTAACGTTGGAATTGAATGAAATGATGCGACAATCAGGACAGAAAGTCTTCGCGTTCTTTGCCGCACTTGGCTACCTGCTGCTGATTGCGTATTTCGGACTGATGGCATTCGCGAACTTCTTCGGCAGGAATCCGAATCCCGGTCTCGGCTCATTCGCCATACTTGTTTGCATTATCTGTGCCTGGCGGTTCCTCTCCTCCATGAGAAGGATCTTTCGAAAAAGAGTAACTCAAGAAGAAGGTTCCAACAAGACTCAGGAGGGTATCGGCGAGGAGCTCGCCGAACCCTCAGAGTAGACGTGTTGGCACAAGAAAAGGAGGTATGCGTAGAGTCGAATATGTCCGTGTTAATTAAATTAAGATCATTAGTAAGTTAAACCCACAGATAAGGAGAACATTGTCATGTCAAACGAGAAGTATAGATCGATCGTAAAGTTGGATTTCCAGTATGCACACAGATTTATGAACTGGCCGTGCGAAGCAAAACACCTTCATGGGCATTCGGGGCTTTTAGAGTTTGAACTTGAAGACACCGTAGACCCGGTGACTGGATATGCACACGCATGTAAGGAAGGATTCAAAAAAGCATGGGAAGTTTGTGACCATTTCCATCACGCAACACTGTTTCAAGAAGGCGACCCGCTTCTTGAAGCGGTTCTTGCCGTATACAAAAAGGAAGGCATCAATAACGACCCGGAGCATTGTGTGCCTCTCAAAAAGATAGATCACCCGCTTGCTTGGTCATACCCGGAATACAGAATAGTTGTGACTAAGAAAGTTTCTACCTGTGAGAATCTTTGCGAGCTTTTCTACGAGTTGCTCAAAGATAAGATGCCAATCAAGAAAGTCACTTTCCGATCCTCGTCTATGAATGCAGCAACGAAGACATTCAACTAAGAAATAGTGTGCCAACAATCGCATCGACTCGTACGTTTCAAAGCGCGCCGCTTCACGTCACGCTTTGAAACGACGGTCATGCGTGTCGTACGCCCGGCATGGGCACTAACTTATGGGGTGAAAGTCCCTTGCGGTAGACCACTGAAAGGAAATCGCTAGCTTGGAGCAAGGGCGTCGTCGTAGCGCCAGCCAATGTTCAATGAAAGAGATGATTTCGTTGTTTTAGAGAAAAAGTGTTAGGCGAGCAGGCGTAGTTGGTATAATAATGAGTTATGCCGATAAAAAAGAACTTGCACGTGTATCCCATATGTGCTACAGTGTTATCAGAAATGGAGATAATGTCATGAGTAAAAGCGCAATGGTTAGAGCTAGGTTGCAGCCTGATCTAAAAGATCATGCTGAAACCGTTTTTCATAATCTTGGACTGAATGCCACCCAGGCAATCACGATGTTTTACAAGCAGGTTGAACTTCGCAAAGGGCTTCCTTTTGATGTTGCCATCCCTACCGCCACCACACTGCGGACATTCAAAGCAACGGATGAAGAACGTGACCTTGTCATCTGCAAAGATGCAGATGACATGTTTGACAAACTAGGGATATGATGTATACCCCAGTTTACACCAAGCAATTTGCGAAAGATCTCAAGCGCTGCAAGCGCCGGGGCAAGAATCTTGATAAATTCAAGATTCTTGCAAGAACCCTACTTTCAGGCAAGCCGCTTGATCCTATTCACAAAGATCACAAACTTGTCGGCAACTATATCGGTCGGCGCGACTGCCATATTGAATCAGATTGGGTGCTGATATATAAGACAATCGGAAAACAACTGATTTTTGAAAGAATGGGGACGCATTCCGATCTTTTCAAAAAGTAAACAGGCATAACAAGAGCATCGACACGTACGTTTCAAACCGCGCCGCTTCGCGCCTCGGCCTGAAACGATACGGAGACGGGGTCAGAGTACCAGCCCTTAACGGCGTGTTGCCCAAACCACGAAAGATTTTTATCAAATATAGAAACATATCAAAATTAACAGAAACATCTTCCAAATGCCCTGTCAGAAAATAATTGCGCAAAAAGAGACCCGTAGGGTCACAAAACTCATCCCTCCTACATTCTCCTGTCTAATTCCCGTGACTGTTATTCTCACTTACGTTGGCAAAGAGGGCAGGGGGCCGGAAACCCAAAACCTTTTAGAACTCCTCCCTCAAACCCCTAAGTCACCTTTAAGCCCATATGACAGCGACGACAGGGAGCGACATTGGGAAGGATCTCAAGTGTAGAATCGCCCGGAAAATCGCCCGGACATCAAAACCGCCTAAAACCCCCTCATTCTCCAAGAAATTGTAGGGTTATTCCAAAATGTTGTAGATTAAAGGGAAATTCTTACAAGAACTTGGAGGTTAGCCCGCATATTTCATGAAGAATTGCATGCGCATGGGGTAAGACGTTATAAAGCAATGGCTTTGCGCAGTAGTTAAAGATTATTTGGTAGATACATTTTGCAATATGGTTTCAGGAAAGAAAAGATACATGCAATTTTTCACCATAGGCGAGCCTATGCCCGCCAAGGCCGGCGTTATTGAGGATTCGCGGTATATTCATACAGCTTCGTCCTCAATGCCTTGGCCTTGATTGGCCTGAACTCGTGAAATAAACGGGTTAGGAAGCTTAAATTACAAAATCTTGTATGGAGCGGGAGACGGGGATCGAACCCGCGACATTCAGCTTGGGAAGCTGACATTCTACCACTGAATTACTCCCGCAACACAGAACATATATACATTACATTAACGGAACTCTTTCCTGATTGCCAGCGCAAAAGGATTAAAGGGTTACCCCTTTTGACCGGCTGAATTCTAGTATCGCGTTATATGCCCACATGTCCCATTCTTCGTTGATTCCTATACCGGGAAGATCCGGATAATTCTTCGTCAGGAGACAGCCATCGAAGATGTTCAGCATTTTCAATGTTTCCTTTTCTATGAACGCCTTGTTGCCGGTAGGAAGGACTTTTTGGATATCTACGGGCGACCATAATGCGACTTTGCGGGATCTGAATTTACGCGCAAGAGCTTCCATGTCATATATTGCCGGCTGGTCAAACTGAAAGCAGTCAACGCCGCAGTCTATAAGGTCATCAATAATTTCCCAATTCTTGCCGCATGAATGCATGAAAATTTTCATGCCGTAATTATGAGCTATTCCCATAAGTCTTGTGTAGTCAGGCTTGAAGTATTCACGGAACATGTCGGGGCTGAATAAAAGACCATTTTGCGTTCCCATATCTTCGCCTATGAATATTCCGTCCGCACCTGCTTTTCCGGCGCCATGTATGCGTGCTTCATAAACCTTGGCTACCATACTGTGAAGCCGTTTCAACTCATCAGGGTATAGAGCCATATCCATGAAATAGACTTCCATTTTCCTGAGATAACGCGCGTTGTCAAATATCCAACCTCCTATACCGGCCATTTTGAATTTGTCCGTGGGACGGGAAAAAAGGTCGCGCATTGTAGAGTATCTTGCCTCATTCGTGTAATCGGGAATGACAAAGGTGTCCAATTTGTCCCATGTATCAAGAACAGGCTGGTGAATTTCTCCGCGTGCACAGCCGTCTACCATTCGCACCCAGATGTTACCCCATTCGTCGTCGTAGAATTCCTTTTTTCCTTCCTGCCAGCGTTTCGGGGTATAGGTCCGTGACGCGTCCGGCCAGGAAAGGAGAACGTCGTTGATCCTGTCATGATCAAATGTCATGCCGGGACGTGGTGGATTGGTATGGTTCAAGTTCGCAAGAATTATATCACGTGGTGTCATCGTAAGAGATTCTTTGTTAACCGTTTTTCTGTTCGAACTCTTTCATGAAGCTTGTAAACGCGTCAATGCCCTCCACTGGAAACGCGTTGTAAACGGAGGCGCGTACCCCGCCGACTGATCTGTGGCCTTTAAGCCCTTTCATGCCTTGCTTTGATGCTTCAGCAATGAATTTGGCTTCCAGTTCTTCTGAGGGCAGGCGGAAGGTTATGTTCATATCGGACCTGTATTCACGCACGGCTGTGCCGGTGTAGAAGCCGGTTCCGTCTATGACCGCGTAGATTCTGGCGGCTTTTTCAATGTTCTGTTTATACAGGTTGTCCAGTCCCATTTTCTTAATCCAGCGCGTTACCAGCATCATGATGTATATTGTAAAACAAGGCGGTGTATTAAAGAGGGAATCGTTATCAATATGCGTCTTGTATTTCAGCATGGTGGGAACATTGTCAGGCACGCGTTCAGCAAGATCTTTACGCATAACAACAAGAGCGGCGCCTGCCGGCCCGACATTCTTCTGCGCGCCGGCATAGACCAGCGCGAACTGCTTCATGTCAAACTTGCGTGACAGCATGTCTGATGACATGTCGGCGACCAGTGGCGAGTCCGTTTTCGGAAAAGTCTTCCACTGAGATCCGGCAATCGTTTCGTTGGATGTAATGTGCAGATAAGCCGCGCCATCCGTGAACTTCAAATCGTTTACTGAAGGCATTCGTGTCGGGATGTCCTTGGCGCAATCGGCGGCGATATTAACCTTCCCGATTTTCTTTGCTTCTGCTATCGCCTTGGTTGCCCATACTCCGGAATTGATGTAATCCGCGGTTTGGCCATGTCCAAGCAGATTCATGGGGAGCATTGCGAACTGCGTGCTCGCCCCGCCCTGTAAAAAAAGAATCGAATAATCATCGCCGATCCCGAGCAGTTCTTTGAAATTGGCAATGGCTTCCTGATGCACGGCGTCATATTCCTTTCCGCGATGACTGGATTCAAGAATCGACATTCCACTGCCCTTGTAATCAACAAGCTCCTTCTGGGCCTCCTGCAAAACTTCAAGTGGAAGTACTGCCGGACCTGCGCTGAAATTGTAAATGCGTGTCATTCTAGTTTTCCCTTTCTTTAAGAAATAAATAAGAAATGTAAACGACGATAATGTAACTGTAAGGAGGCAGTGTTTAAAGTTAAAAAAACAGAAGCCTTGCATTTCATGAGTTGGAACAACTTTATTTACTGTTTGCCGGCCTTTTTTCTTGCAATAATTCATGATTAGCTTGTATGGTTTCGTTTTCAAAAACAATAAAAAGGGGTTATTGTTCAAATGCATTTTGTCGTATGTGTAAAACAGGTACCTGACACAACTGATGTCCGGATTAACCCGGAAACCAACACTTTGATTCGTGAAGGAGTGGCTTCCATTATTAACCCGTTTGACATGTACGCCATTGAAGAAGCGTTGCGTCTTAAGGCAAAATTGGGGGGCAAGGTTACCGCTTTGAGTATGGGCCCGCCGCAGGCCGAGACGGCGCTGCGTGAAGCGATTTCAATGGGTGTGGATGAAGGTATCCTCGTTTCTGATCGCGCGTTTGCCGGCAGTGATACATGGGCTACAAGTTATACATTGGCACTCGCGCTGAAAAAAGTGGGGGATTTCAATCTTATTATCTGCGGTAAACAGGCATCAGATGGCGATACCGCACAGGTCGGGCCTGGCATTGCTACTCATCTGGATCTGCCGCAAATCACTTACGTGCGAAAAGTTGAAGAAATTACGGAAGATCGGATTGTAGCCGAACGCTTGCTGGAAAATGGATATGAAGTCATAGAATCGCCGCTTCCGTGTCTTCTTACTGTGGTCAAGGAAATCAATGAGCCGCGCCTGCCGTCGCTCAAGGGGAAAATGGCGGCCAAGAAAGCTCAGATAATTAAATGGACGGCGAATGATATACAGGGCAATCAGCAAAAGCTTGGATTGAATGGATCGCCGACGAAGGTGGTGAAAATATTCACGCCGGAACCGAGAAAAGGTGGGAAAATGCTTACTGGTGAGCCGCATGAAATGGTTGCGGAGCTCGTGAATGAATTGAAAGAAGCCGTCATCGGCGCGGGGGCGTAATGGGTAAGGATCCAATAACCATAATCATCGATAAATGCACAGGTTGTTCGCTTTGTGTTAAAGCTTGCCCTTTTGCGGCAATAACCGTGACTGACAGACTTGCTGTAATCGATCTGGATAAATGCACCTTATGCGGCGCATGCGTGGAGGAGTGTAAATTCGATGCCATTCTCCTGGAGAAAACAACAGATCGGTCAGACAAGGCATGTGACCTGTCTGAATACAAGAATGTCTGGGTGTTTGCGGAACAAACTGCGGGCAAAATAGAATCAATAACGTATGAATTGCTCGGCGAAGGCCGAAAGCTGGCTGATGATCTTGGCATGAAATTATGTGCCGTACTTATCGGGTCAGGTATTACCGGGCAGAGCAGTGATCTTATCAGTCGCGGGGCGGATAAGGTTTACGTTGTTGATCAGCCATCTCTTGCGTACTTTCAGGATGAACCGTATTCAGCCGCGTTAATTGAGCTGGTCAAGAAACACAAGCCGAACATATTGCTTTGCGGTGCCACAACTGTTGGGCGCAGTTTGGTGTCACGTGTTGCTGTATCTATAGATACGGGTTTGACGGCAGATTGTACAGGGCTGGCTATTGATCCCGAAACAAGGAATCTTCTTCAGACCAGGCCGGCGTTTGGTGGTAATATAATGGCAACCATTATTACACCCGATAAACGTCCGCAAATGGCTACTGTCAGGCACAAGGTAATGAAAGAAGCTGAAATATGTTCAGGACGTACTGGTGACAGTATCGTGGAAAAGATTGCCTCTGAGCTGTTGAAATCCAGGACTAAACGCTTGAATTTCGTTGAAGAACGCGAAACAACTGTTAACATTGCTGAAGCGAATATCATTGTTTCAGGGGGCAGGGGTATGCTTGATCCTGCCAATTTCTCGATTTTACGTGATTTTGCGGAGGTGCTTGGCGCCGGGGTAGGCGCCTCCCGTGCTGCTGTGGACGCTGGTTGGATTCCTTACTCGCATCAGGTTGGTCAGACGGGTAAGACAGTATGCCCTAAAATCTATTTTGCCTGTGGAATAAGCGGCCAAATTCAGCATTTAGCCGGAATGTCTTCAGCTGAAATAATAATTGCCATCAATAAAAGCGCCGACGCGCCCATATTTAATGTTGCTACATACGGTATCGTCGGCGATGTCCTGAAAATAGTGCCATTATTGACCGAGCGTTTTAGTAAAGTGCTCGGAAAATGAATTGACAACTATGTCTGTTGCCCTGAGAATGTACCGCTGAGTGGCAGTATGTGTATATTTATCGGGAAATAAGAAAAATTTACGTTTAATAGAAGGTCCAGAGGAGGATTTTTACTATGTTTATCAAAAGTCGTGTTTTTTTTCCGTTATTGGTTGGTCTATTATTTGTTGTTGGAGTCAACGGTGCATCGGACGCCGCGCCGAAGCGTGATGAGGTATTAATGATAATACCTTCACGGCACGCTATCGTACAGCTTGGTTTCGATTTTGCCAAGATTGCTCCCTTGAAATTAATCGCGTACGGCACTGAAATGGATGGAGCTATGCCTGTTCTGCATATATGGGATAAGCGTCTTAATGATTGGGTTCAAATAGACTCTTCCCTGTACCGGAACGGATCGCTGTTTGACCCACTGCCCAAAACCGTCATTATAATTGGCGGCACTGAAAAGGTAGTTAATTCTATTCGCAGTGCATCAGCATGGGGTCAGGATGTAAGGATAATTCCAACCCTGGATAAAGTTACCGTGGTAAACAGTGTTAATGAAGTGTTGAATTTTTCTCCAAGAGCGTGGCGTTGGCTTGCCAGGCGGCACGAGCTGGAAATCGTTGACCTTAATGCTGACCGGCGTCGTTACGGCAAGTACGGTAAGCCGGGCGAGAAGATTGATCTTCCTCCTGATGACGAAGGTTTGATGATCATGGATGACGTCATTCCCATGGCTACGAAGAATGTCAGGATTGAACCGGAAGAGGAAAAAGGGGTAGGCGTGGCTCGGCAGGAAGAAGTGCTGTTAGATATTGATGAGGAGTTGGCGGAAGATAAGTAACACTCGGTCTTTTTTTTAAATGAGTGGCCATTTCTGTTGTTTTACAGTGTTTAACCCGTGTATAAATGCGCTTAAATTAAGCTGGATTCATGTGTTTCCGGATGTTATTTCTTGGAACATAGCGTTCTTATATTACGACTGATGTTGAAAGGAGATATTATGCTGCTTGAAGATCTTACGGCGGAGGAACGGGCGTCGGTAGAAAAAATAGGCGCTATAAAGAAATACGCCAAGGGCGATTATGTAGTTAAAGAAAATGAAGAAGGCGGTTCGTTGTTTGTCATTCTTTCGGGAAAATTGAGGGTGGAGAAGGGTATAGACGCTGAACGGAAAAAATGTCTTAAAGAATTGGGGGCTGGTGAGTTTTTCGGTGAGATGTCCTTTTTCGGTGCAGAGCCGCGTTCAGCTGCGGTTATTGCCGCTGATAATTGTGAGCTGATGGAATTACCCAAAGCTCCGTTTGAAGGATTGGTTTCGAGTAATCCTGTTATAGGTGCCAAGATATACAGAAACATGGCGCGTACGCTTACGGACAGGTTGCGTGACAACAATGATGAGATAAAGCGTACCATTCTTTGGGCAATTGAAGGTTGGACTTATACCGGATAATCCTTTAGATATAACAAATGGGGTAGGGTGCTCCTGGTGATCAGTCTGCGCCAATCTTGACAAAGATTGGCTCTGGTAATAAGGAGAATAGAAAACAATTTGTAGTGGCGGGTTCGCATAGTGGCAATTGCGGCAGACTGTAAATCTGCTCCCTCTGGGTTCCTTGGTTCGAGTCCAAGACCCGCCACCATTTTAATTCAAAACGGCAGACTGTCCTGCAGGCATCAGCCTGGGCTGATGTGCGGGCCTGCGCACGACAAAGTCAACGTATTGTGTAATCATGGGCTGTTTTGCCCAATGGTTCACAGCTACTCCACCAATAGCACACCATGCGATGTCAGCTTTTTCAAGACAGTTGACGAGTCGCATGACATCGTCGGTTCCGCCATCAGTTTGCCAATCAAAAAATTGTTTTCCAGTCATAATTATAAAGTATCAGTAGCGTAGAATGTTTTCCATCTTTTTCTTTTGGACCGAACGTCATTTTCACAGTTTGCATTTCGCGCAGCGAATATGCAATAAGGTGGAGAAATTTGTTCTGCAATTCCTTATTTTACTATTTTGAGGGCTGACC
>JAQBFJ010000247.1:0-3119 GCA_032123435.1 Verrucomicrobiota bacterium | reverse complement strand
TTAATGCGCCTCTCACTTCTTCCATTGGGGTTACTTTAGCTACGGCTTTGTTTGACATTTGACATCTCCTTTTCTCTGTATTCTCTAAAATATTCTTCTGAACCCCAATATCCTCGTGATTCTCCTTCTTCGAAAGTATGTTCTTTTCCATCTACAGTTGTTACGAAAAGAGCAAGCTCTGTTGGACTACAGCTTCCTATTTGAATGCTAACTATTTTGTCTCTGGCTATCCAATAGCCCTTTTTGAATGTAATCGGTATAGACACCTTATTCTCCTTTTTTCTTTCTCGGCCAGTTAATCCGGAACGCTCGGTATCCCTTACGCTCATAGCTGATCTGTACCGGTCCGATAAGACCTGCGCTTATTGTGTAGCCATCACCGATACACTTCTCGGCATCGCCGATCTGCATTAGCATCTGGGCTTTGCAAGCTTCACGTTGTTTTTCAAGAGCCTTGATTCTCTTGCCTAACTCGTTGTGCTTTACGGCAATGTTTTTGAATCCCTCATCACCTTCAAGAGACATCATCTTGCCTGGTTCTGCATACCTGCAAAGCTTAGATATAAAGGAAGCGTCCTTTTCAAAGTCTGGTGTCGGCTCCTCATTATCGTCTATACTTTTCCAGAATGCGGCCACCTTGTCTTTGATAGCCTGGCAGATTTCTTCGTCTCTCTCCCTCTTTATTAAGGAAACGGTGTTACCACCTACGAGGGCTCCGATGTATCCGAACTTGCGATCGGCAACCAACATCTGTTGTTGCAACTGCATCTCGATATGCGGCGGCGCTTCGAGGTTTCCTTCATCGTCTTTCTCCCAGCCTTCTTTATAAATCAAGGAATCCACGTTCTTGATTTCGAGGAGTCCAAGCTCGTCACCTTCAATACTAAAATCAAAACTCGCACCGAGTCTTAATTCTGGGTCACGCATGTATTCATCCATGCGGCGAATCTTCCATCCTTCATCTTCGGCAATTCCTTTTGCAATCGTGTCCTGCAATCTGGTTCCCCACTTCATCCGGTCGCTCTGAATGAAGTCAGCAATCTGCTGATTCTTTTTCCTATGCCACAGTTCGAAATTTGTGATATAAGGACTTATGCCGAACAAAGCGGAAACTTCAGTTGATGTTAAATCTTTGGCTCTCATTTCCAGCCACTCCTGCTCACTCTTAGGTTCTATTCTCTCTACTGGCATGTGTGCCTCCTATTGGTTACAAGGAAGTATACACGTTTGTTAGGGGTATAGCAACCTTTCTTTTTCAGTCAAAAAGAAATATCTTGCGCTTGATTTGAGCCGGTGTTATCATCCTCAAATGAAACGAAAAACTAATACCTCAAAATATATACGCATTTACGGCGTAACACTTGACCAAATTGCCGCTAGACTGGGGACATCACCTTACAGAGCCTCGATGCTTCACTCAACCGGAAAGCTTAAAAAACATCTCACAATAAAACGATGTAAGCATTGCGGGAGTGTGCTTAAGAATGGAACTTAGACCCTATCAAATAGACATTATTGCCAAGGCAAGAAGTTTTATGCGATCAGGGACAAGTTCGGTTTTGATTCAATCCCCAACAGGTAGTGGTAAGACTCTGCTAACTGCCCATATGTTGAAGACAGCTTCTGAAAAAGGCATGGCTTCGTGGTTTATTTGCCACCGCAGAGAATTAATTAAACAATCATCAACCGCCTTCGAAGGTGAAGGCGTAAAACATGGCATCATTGCCTCACACCTTGATAGAGACCGGACCTCGCTGATTCAGATAGCCTCGATTCAAACCCTGGCTCGCAGGTTTCATAGATATCGAGTGCCTACCTTAATAGTCTGGGATGAATGTCATCACATTGCGGCAAATTCTTGGTCTAAGATTTTCAAAAGCTTTCCCAACGCCTTTCATATCGGGCTCACCGCAACACCTGAAAGGCTCGATGGCACCGGCCTCGGCAAGTGGTTTCGGGCTATGGTCGAAGGTCCGAAGGTCCCGTGGCTTATCGAAAATGGATACCTATCCCCGTATAAACTTTATGCTCCAGGGAATATTGACCTGACGAAGGTCCGTACTCGCATGGGAGATTATGTCGGCTCAGAGCTGACGGCGGTTGTGGATAAGCCGTCCATAACTGGTGATGCCATCAAGCATTACGTTAAATATGCCTCAGGTAAGAGGGCTGTTGTGTTCTGCGCATCGGTCGCTCACTCTAAGCATGTTGTGCAACAATTTAATGAAGTAGGAATTCCGGCCAGTCATGTGGACGGAGAAACCGAATCTACAGAGAGAGATGAAACTATCAGGAGGTTCCGAAGTGGACAAATTAAAGTTCTATCGAATGTTGAATTGTTTGGCGAGGGTTTCGATGTACCTTGCATCGAAGCTGTTGTATTGCTCCGTCCAACTCAGTCATTGGGCTTGTTCTTGCAACAAGTCGGCAGGTCACTTAGGCCCGCAGACGGTAAAGAAGCCGCAATTATTCTCGACCATGCTGGAAACTGCCAGAAACACGGACTCCCTGACGATGATCGAAGATGGACCCTTGAAGGCCGGTATAAGAAAGAAAGAAAAGCGCCACCAGTCGGGCTCCGTATCTGTCCTAAATGCTTCGGAGCTCAGCGTAGAGGTCCAGCCCAATGCTCTTACTGTAAGCATATCTTTGAAATCGAAAGTCGAAAGGTTGAACAAATCGAAGGGGAGCTCTCAGAAGTTGACTTGGCTGAGTTTCGCAGGAATAAAAGGGTTGAACAAGGCTCTGCCAGAAGTCTTAAGGAATTAATAGCCCTTGGAACAAAGCGAGGGTATATCAACCCTTACTGGTGGGCTCAGAATGTGATTAAGCATAGGACAGAGAGGATGGTTAAATGAACTGGTGTGATTACGAAACAGCCCATGTTGGCAAGTGTATGGCTTCGGCGATTCTTGGGACGAACCGCTGTAAGCGGCACAAGGACAAGAAGCAACGAGAGAAGCGCACCAAGATAGGTCACTATTCTGGTGATTCAAAGCATAGGGTTAAGGAGGGGCAGTTCCAAGCAAAGGCAGGAAGATGAGCCAGATAGGGGGGAGTGATGAGCAAATCAGATGAAATTAAAGAGCTAAAGAGAAGAATTGACGATCTTGAGAGAA
>JAQBFJ010000246.1:0-4849 GCA_032123435.1 Verrucomicrobiota bacterium | reverse complement strand
TAACGGCTCCAAGTCTTCGCGCGGCCTCATCCAATTGTTCGAGTCCATTAAAGGCTGTTTCCTTGAGTGGAATGGTCAGGTTAATTCCGCCGAACTTTTCGCGGCGCATTTCATCAAGTCGTGTCATCAGCTCTTCGGGCGGCACGTCTATGGCAATATAGACGGCGTCCATATCAAGTGCCTTGAAAGCCGCGTTATGCATGACAGGTGAAAGGCTATGTCCGATAGGGTGGCCAAGTACCGCGTATTTTACTTTATCAGCCATCAGGCCCTTTTTCTTCTGGTTTTTCGTAAACTGCGTACTGACTTCTTTTTGCCTCTGACTTTTTGTCGGGCTGTCTTTGCGAAAAGTTTTCTAGACAGGAATCTATTCACGCACGAGAGATAAGCTTTGGCGCTGGCCTCGACAATATCGGTGCTGGCGGCTTTTGAGCTGATCCGTTCATCTCCGAACGATACTTGAACGCTGACTTCGCCCATTGCGTCTTTGCCGACTGTTATTGCTTCTATTGAGAAGTCCAGTAATTTCCCCTGGATGCCTGTCATTCTATCGATTGACTTGAGCACGGCATCCACTGGTCCGTCGCCGCATGCGGCGTCCTGTTTGACTTCACCGCCTTTTCTGATTCTGACCGTGGCGGTTGGCACCGCGTTTGTTCCGGTGGATACGTGAAGATAATCGAGTATATATACGTTTGAATCCTTGTCCATTTCTTCGCGTGCGATCATGAGCAGGTCATCGTCGTAGATATATTTCTTTTTATCAGCAAGTTCTATAAAGTGTTCATAGGCGCGGTTCTGTTCATCATCGCTCAATATTATGCCAAGCCTGGCCAGTTCATGTTTAAACGCGTGTCGGCCGGAATGTTTGCCGAGTACAAGCGCGGAACTGTCGAGTCCTATATCGGCTGGTTTCATTATTTCATATGTTGATCTTTTCTTGAGCATTCCATCCTGGTGCACGCCGGATTCGTGAGAAAAGGCATTAGCGCCGACAATGGCTTTATTCCGCTGAACGCGGATGCCTGTGAGACGGCTTACCAGTCTGCTCACTTTATACAGATTCTCGGTTTTTATATTTGTCCAGAGCCCATGGAATTGATCCGACCTGGTGCGGATAGCCATTACGACTTCTTCCAGGGCGGCGTTACCGGCGCGTTCGCCGAGTCCGTTGATTGTACATTCTATTCCTCTAGCTCCATTTCTTATAGCGGCGAGCGAATTGGCTACAGCAAGGCCGAGATCGTTATGACAGTGCACATTTATCAGGGCGTTATTGATATTCGGCACTTTATCGAACAGGTGCGCGATGACGGCGCCGAACTCGTTAGGCACGGAATATCCGACAGTATCGGGTATATTTACGACCGTGGCGCCGGCATCTATGGCGGCCTCAACGATTTCGGCAAGGTAAGCGCGTTCCGTCCGTGCCGCGTCTTCGGGGCTGAACTCGACGTCCTTACAGCGGCGGCGTGCTCTTTTTATGGAAGTAACTGCCAGTCTGCGAATTTCGCTTGTGGCTTTTTTCAATTTATATTGGCGGTGTATTTTGGATGTTGCGAGGAAGACGTGGATGCGCGGTTTCCTGGCGGGCGCAACGGCTTCGGCGCAGATATCTATATCTTTGTTTACGCATCTTGCCAGGCCGGCAATTGAGGGGCCGACAACTGTTTCCGCTATTTCTCTAACGGCTTTGAAATCACCTGGTGAGGCGACAGGGAAGCCTGCTTCGATCACATCAACATTCAGTAACGCGAGCTGATGTGCGATTTCGAGTTTTTCACGATGCGTGAGGCTGGCGCCCGGTGATTGTTCACCGTCTCTTAATGTTGTGTCGAAAATGATAACGCGATTATTTTCTTTTCTTGAGCTCATGGTGTTTCCGTTTGTTGCTGGATTGCCGCATTATTGTGCGGGACAGATATTTATTTTTCTTCCGCGTGATCTGTAACCTTGATTACGTCTACCAGTTTGTTGAGTTGTTTCGTGACCTGTTCCAATACGCGGTCATCACCAGGTACGGTCATGATTATGCATGATATGTCAGGATCCTCCGGCGTTGGATCAACATGAAGGTTCTCTATGTTGTAACCGCGTCCTGAAATCAGGCCTATAACTCTTGCCAGAACACCGGGCTTATTTTCAACAACAGCAGTAATTATATGTTTCATGATTTACTCGCAATAGAAGTCTTAAGTCATTTTATGTACCATATCAAGCAATGACGCACCAGGTGGAACCATGGGGTAAAGATTTTCGTCTTCTTTTACCATGCATTCCACAACTGCCGGGCCTTCTGTCTCAAAGGCCTTGCGCAGTGCTGGAGCGACATCTTTTTTAGATTCCACCCTGATCCCTAGCGCGCCATGCGCTTCCGCCAGTTTAACAAAATCAGGCAGATATTCCGGCCGGTTATTGGACTTTATCTGTTCATTCTGCGGTCGGTTATGCTGGGCCAGGATGGTTGCGGAGTGTTCTTTATCATAGAACATATCCTGCCATTGCCGGACCATGCCGAGCCGTTTGTTATTTATAATGATCACATTGATGGGCAAGCCGTGTTCGACGGCGACGACCAGCTCCTGGAAATTCATCTGGGTACTGCCGTCACCGCCTATATCAACGACTATCTTATCTCTCATACCGGCTTGCGCGCCTATGGCGGCCGGCAGGCCGTAGCCCATTGTTCCCAGTCCGCCCGAGGAAAGGAATGTGCGTGGCTTTGTGTATTTGAAGAAATGCGCCGCCCACATCTGGTGTTGACCTACTTCAGTTGTGATAATGGCGTTGCCTTTCGTTATTTCATAAATCTGCTCAATAACATACTGTGGCAGAAGATCGGAAGTGGTCCGATCATAATCCAGCGGATATTCCTTTTGCCAATCGGCTATTTGCTTCAGCCATTCATTATGTTCAGCGGGATTGACCTTGGGTATGAGGTCTTTCAGCACATCCTTAACATGACCCACTACGGGTATATCGGTTTTGACACTTTTCCCAATAGCCGATGGGTCAATATCTATGTGTGCCTTTATTGCGTTAGTGGCGAATGATGAAATTGTGCCCGTTATACGGTCGTCGAACCGTGCGCCAACCGAGATCAGCAGATCGCAGTGGCTTACAGCGTTATTCGCGGCGTATGTGCCGTGCATGCCGAGCATTCGGAGTGCAAGTGGATCGGTTTCCGGAAAGGCGCCAAGCGCCATAAGTGTTGTTGTCACTGGAATCTGGGCTTTATGGGCCAATTCGATCAATTCTTCTGACGCATTGCCGGAGATGACTCCACCGCCGACGTAAAGAACAGGGGAGCGCGCCTTATTAATCGCCTTGGCCAGTTTTGATATCTGGCCGGGATGTCCCTTTATTGTGGGCCGGTATCCGCGTATTTCGACTGTTTCGGGTATTGGTGCTAATGTTGTTGCCTGCTGTACATCCTTGGGGATATCAATCAGGACGGGACCGGGTTTTCCCGTTGACGCTATAACAAACGCCTCTGCTATGATTCGCGGCAGATCATCCACATTGCTTACCAGATAATTATGTTTGGTAACAGGCCGTGTTATGCCCGTGGTATCAGCTTCCTGAAAAGCGTCATTACCTATCATTGAAGACGGCACCTGGCCGGATATGCATACCATGGGTATACCGTCCGCATAGGCGGTAGCCAGACCCGTAACCGCGTTAGTCGCGCCAGGCCCGGAAGTGACTATACAACAGCCGACTTTTCCTGTCGCGCGCGCGTAGCCATCCGCCATATGGGTCGCTCCCTGTTCATGGCGTGCGAGGATAAATTCAAATGGGGCATGATAAAGTTTCGAGAATATGTCGAGTACAGCGCCGCCGGGCAGTCCGAATATGGTTTTCACGCCGGCTTTCTGCAGTCCTTCAATTACGCATTTAGCGCCAGTTTTCACAATATGATTTACCTTTTTAATGTTTAAAAACAGATGGTAAGCATACACAACCTTGGTTTTATGGCAACAAAATAATCATAATCTCCGTGATGGGCCCGAATCAGGCGCGCGTTGCGTCCGGTTCGTGTTTGAAGACGGCTGTCACGGCCTTTCAAAGACACTTTGACCCATGTCATGGACATTCATCGCCGGATTAGAAAACGTCAAAAATCTGTTGTATCTGGTCGGACGAATTGGTAATATATTACTATCTGCTGAACGCTATGTTGAGATAAGAGGCAACAGTTGAAAGTGACATTGGTAATATTTGCATTGTTCATGTCGTGCATCATGGTAAACGTGGTAAACGCCGTGGTACATCCGGATCCGGGTCAATCTGCTGATGGGGCGTTGACGGTCAGGCAAGCTGCTGCTGTCCCGAAGGCTGATTTTTCTCCGTACGAAATCATATTGAGCAGAAAACCTTTTGGTGCTCCGCCTGTTGTTCCGCCGGGCAACGCGAACGTTCGTCCCGTAAAACCATTTATAGATGATTGGCGCATGTGTGCCATAACGGAAGATGAGGCGGGAACTCGTGTCGGGTTGATAAACATCAAGGACAATACCAGTTACTTCCTTTATATTGGTGAGATAGATGGTGGGGTGGAATTGGTTGACGCGGATTACGAGACGGAATCAGCTACTTTGCGGAAGGGCAATGAGGAGGGGCAGGTCAGCATGAACTCATTACGGCCTCTGGGCAATTCATCGAGTTCCAGCGTATCACCTTCGGTTTCAACGGCGCCGGATCAACCGAAGCGCATGACATATATTGAACGCTTACGGTCGCGCAGAAAAGACCAGGAAGAGATGCGTAAACGTGAAGAAAAGGTGTCCAAAACAACCAAAGCAGGGGGTGATGAAATACAGAAGCATTTACAGGAATATAATATGGA
>JAQBFJ010000245.1:0-7962 GCA_032123435.1 Verrucomicrobiota bacterium | reverse complement strand
CCGAGGGTTACATCAAATCCAACATTGCTTCGCAATCCTTGATTTGATGCAACGTTGTTGTCAGGAGTAAACCTCCGAGACCCTCCCATGCAAGTTGTTGATTTAATTGTGAAACACTCGTTTCCGAATTAAATCAACTCTCTTCTCTTCTTTCTCCTCCGCCTGCCCTTCGTAGCTTATCAGCGAAGTAGGGAATCTCCGTGGTGAATATCTTTCTTAACCATTCGCTTGCCTCGTCGAAGCTTCCTTCCGACGCCGCGTCCCCGCGCTGTTCCAAACTGGTGCAATGTCCGGACCAATGTTATTTCTTTTTCTTCCTTGGCATCTTTTTCGCTCTGCGCTCAATGGGCATATATTCCTTCTCGAAAGCGCCTATGTACGTTGAACGCGGCCGGAAAATGCGATTTTTCTTCAGATATTCATGTACCCGCGCAGTCCAGCCAGCCACACGACTGACGGCAAACAGCGGCGTAAACATGTCATCAGGAATCCCAAGGGCGTTATAAACAAGCCCTGAATAGAAATCCACATTAGGAAAAATTTTCTTTTTCTTGCCAAGATCAGCAACAACAATTTTTTCCAACCGTTCCGCAACCGCCATAAGCGGCACTGTGCCTTTGCGCGTTTTGGCCATATATTTCGCCAAGGGGCCCAGAACACGGGCACGCGGATCATACGTTTTATACACACGATGTCCGAACCCTGGAATCTTCCTTTTGCGCGCCTTCTGACGTTCATACCACGATTCAACATTGTCATCTGCAGCAATCTCTTTGATCGCCTTTATAACAAGTTCATTCGCGCCGCCATGCAACGCTCCACTAAGCGCGGCAATGCCGGAACCAACAGAGAGATATATATCAGACATGGTTGACGCGACAACCATGGAAGCGAATGTGCTGGCATTCATACCATGATCAGCATGCAGTATTAACGCCACATCCATGATGCGTTCGGAGACAGGGTCAGGCTTAACCCCTGTCATCATATACAATAAATTACCGGCATGACTAAGTTCCGAGCTCGGCTCCACCGGCATTTTATCGTCGCGTAAACGCATTATAGCTGCGGTAATCGTAGCAAGCCCGGAAATCAGATGCATACATGAATCCATGCTGAGCGCGTCATCCCTCTTGCTGACACCAGCTGGCCGAACCAGTCTCTCATACGGAAATTCGTAGATAGCATGTTCCTCTCCAGTCGGCATGGTCTCCATGGGAATAGAATCCTCGTCAGCCGCAAGTCCATCCTCCGGACCAAGTCTGGCGAACTCACTGTCGCGCCATGTTAACCGGTAACGCAGGAATTCCGTGCCAAGTCGCAATACCGCCATGGGCATCATTTCATCAATCGGCCCACCCATCAGTCTGCGCAAAGTGTTTGGAATAAAACGGAATTTGACCAGTTTTTTCTTATACTCATCCAACTGAGATTCCGTCGGCAAGTGCCCAAATAGGAGTAGATACGATACTTCTTCATAATTTGAATAAGCACATAGATCAAAAACATCGTATCCGCGGTATATCAAACAGCCCTGAGAACCGTTCACATAGCCAATCGCGCTCTCGCAGGCTATTGCGCCTTCCAGGCCGGGCCCGACGGTACACGTAACAGGCCATTTGACTTTTTGTGAAAATTCCGGCTCCACGCTGACAATGTGACGACGCGCTTCCTTTTTCGCTTCCAAAATTAAATTGGTAATATCTTTTTGATCGCTCTCCATTCTTTCCTCCAATTCTTCGTCCGCTACATGATGCCGTGTTAAAATTCACCTTTTTTTAATCGCTTTAATCTCCCGGCTAACGCCACTTTCTGCACAACAGACATTCTGTCCACCAATAGAACTCCCTTCAAATGGTCCATTTCATGCTGTATCGCCCTTGCAAGCAAACCATCGGCTTCTATTGTTAAATCCGCGTTATCCAGATTCTTGAATCTAACAGTTATTCCAGCCGGTCTTTCGATCGAAACAAAAATGCCGGGAAAACTCAAACATCCTTCCTGCTCAGTTTTTTTGCCGACTGTATCTATGATCTCCGGGTTTACCAAGACAAGGGGCATATCTACGCTATTTTTCTTTTCGTCATCTGATGCGGCTACTGTTTCCACTCCGGATATATCTATTACACAAACACATTCCTGACGCCCGATCTGCTCTGACGCAAGCCCAATGCCGCCTTTTTGGTACATTGTGCTCAACATATTCTGCGCCAATTGCCGAATATCATCATTTATATCAGCCACAGGTTTCGCTTTCTTGCGCAGAATCTTATTGCCGTAAGTTACGATCTTGTAATCCATTTTTTCTTTCAATACGTATTTCCAGAATAAAACGACCAAATATTAACAAGCGGAAAGGAATATAACAACATATATCTAAACCGTATCCACCTGCCGGCACAGGATTTTCCTTATCCAAATCGCTATCGCTATCGGGATCGTTCCTGCCGTTGCCGGAGAATGATTTCGAGCCTTTATGTCCCCACCCTTGCTCCCTGGATATCGGAATTGGTGATTGGATATTGGATATTAAAATCCCCTATGCAAAAAATCCCCTTGCCTGCCGGATAAACTTAAAATACTATTCAGCCGGTTATGGACAAGCTCATTATTATTCCAACATATGATGAAAAGGAAAATGTTCAGTCAATCGCCAAGGCGGTTCTGGACATAACGCCTGACACGCATATTCTCTTTGTAGACGATAATTCACCGGACGGAACCGGCCACATTCTTGACGAAATGGCTTCCTCCAGCAACAGGCTCCACGTTCTCCATAAGGAGGGTAAATCAGGGCTCGGCAGAGCTTACATCTCCGGTTTCAAATGGGCGCTCGAACGTAATTATGAATTTATTTTCGAAATGGATGCTGATTTCTCGCATGACCCGAAAGAAATCCCCAACTTCATCAAGGCTGCTGAAAATGCCGATCTGGTACTGGGTTCACGTTATGTCAACGGCATACGAATAACAAACTGGCCGCTCAGCCGACTCTTGCTCAGCAAGGGAGCGGCAACATATGTAAAGATTATCACCGGAATGCCGATTACTGATCCTACAGGCGGATTTAAATGTTATCGACGCCGCGTACTAGCCTCTATAAATCTGGATAAGATCATTTCCAACGGTTACTCATTTCAGGTTGAAATGACTCATACGGCATGGATGAAAGGTTTTACTATTGTAGAAACACCGATCACTTTCGAGGATAGACACGCTGGTTATTCCAAGATGAGCGCTGATATAACCAGAGAAGCGTTGTGGCTCGTATGGAAGCTCGCATTTCGTCATGGATTCCGCCGCAAACCGCTTAAATCCGCCGCATCAAGAAATGCTCAAAACGCAAATTCAAAACAACAATGACCAGAAATACCTCACAGGGAACCATTATAAGACACCTTGTCCGCGCGATGAGACCAAGTCACTGGACAAAAAACATCGTCGTCCTGGCCGCATTCTTTTTCGCAATGGGCGATGTGTCACGCAAATCATCGCTCGGCATAAGAGAGTTCATGATCGCTTTCTCCGGCATGCTTCTTTTCTGTATTGCTTCAAGCGGAATTTATATTATAAATGACATTAAAGACGCCCAGGCGGATAGATCCCATCCGGTAAAGAAAAACAGACCAATCGCTTCGGGCGCTCTGCCAATATCAACGGCATTGTGGACAGCGCTGGCCCTGCTCGCCACAGCCTGTATCGGATCGTATCTGCTTTCACCCCCTTTTGCCTGTGTTGTCGGAAGCTATCTGGGCATCCAGATCCTTTACAACATTGGCCTGAAAAAGATTGCTCTGATTGATATACTCTCCATCTCCATCGGGTTCGTACTGCGCGCCATCGCGGGCGCGATAATACTGGCTGTCAATATCTCGCCATGGCTGCTGCTGTGCACATTCCTGCTCGCAATGTTTCTGGCCTTGTGCAAACGACGCCGTGAAAAAATGCAGGTCGACGACAACGGCGGTAATGCCAAACAGCGTCCCGCTCTCGACAATTATGACGAGCACCTGCTCGACCAACTGATTGCCATCGTAAGCTCTGCCACAATAGTTTCATACGCAATATATACACTATCTCCTGACACCATAAGCAAGTTCGGCACCGCCAACCTCGGATTTACAATCCCTTTCGTTCTGTTCGGCATATTCAGATATCTTGATCTGGTATACCGTCACAGTAAAGGCGAACAGCCGGAAAAGACACTCCTTACCGACATGCCTATTCTGATCAATATCGCCTTGTACGGAACATTTATCCTCATAATATTTGCGCTCAAGAAAGACTTTCCCATGTAATGATTACCAGGCTTGCCGTATCTCAATTTCCATAGTAACATAATTTGTTCAGTCGTAATCTGATGAAATGCAGGAACAATTGACAAACATCACTGAGAACAAAATGGAAAATGGGCCCTTTTTCCGGCGCCTCGACTGGAGCGCGTTCTGGACCGCCTGCGTCCTGTCGTTCATTGTTTATTTTTATACCCTCGCGCCAACGGTCACTCTTGAAGATTCAGGCGAACTGGCCGTGGCCGGCGACTGGCTGGGTGTGCCACATCCACCGGGTTATCCTCTCTGGTCAATATGTTCCTGGCTGTTCGCAAGAATATTCTCCTTTGTAACATTCCGCGGACAACCCAACCCGGCATGGAGCATTGGACTGTTTTCGGTCGTATGCGGTTCACTGGCCTCCGGTATAACGGCCATGCTTATCTGCAGGTCGGGCTCGGACATGCTGAAGCAATCACGCAACATTCTTGAAAGGGCCTCTCACACACTGGACGCGCCTATCTGCTGGATCGGCGGAGTCGTATGCAGCCTCCTGTTTGCGTTCTCACCCGTAATGTGGTCACAATCCGTCATTGTCGAAGTCTATAGTCTCAACGCATTCTTCCTGGCGCTCATATTCCTGCTCTCATATAAATGGATGTGCAGACCCCAAAACGAAACATTATACATTACAGCTTTTATTTTCGGACTGGGCTTGACAAACTATCAGGTACTCCTGCTGGCCGCGCTTCCTCTCGTAATCATTGTCGCGTTGAAAGATATAAAACTCTTGCGCGATTTTGTAATAGCAGGTGTGCCGCTGGTCATCCTGCTTACCGCAAGAGGAGATGTTCTGCATGGCGCTATCAGCCACCCCTTGCACGCATCAGGTTTTATCTACGCGTTCACCAACATTCTGATTCTTGTCATGGCATACTTTTTACTGCCTAACGGCAGAACAGTAGCCACTACAATACTGATGGCTGAACTGGGTGTGGCTTTTTATGTATATATGCCTATTGTCTCGGATCTTAGAAACCCGCCAATGAACTGGGGCTATCCAAGGACATGGGAAGGATTCAAACACGCAATCACGCGCGGCCAATATGAGAAAATACAAACGTCACACATGTTTTCGCTCCGGTTCGTTGAACAGATAGGATCATATTTTGCCGATCTGCGTTTTCAGTTCACCCTGCTTGCTGCTCCGCTCGGCTTCCTGCCGTTCACGCTTTGGCAAATCAAAGTGCAGAAACGCCGTATCAACGCGCTTTACGTCGCAATAGTCCTTTCTATTGCCGCGATCTTCTTCGCGCTGATTGAAAAATTTATTGCGCCCGGCACAACAGCTCTTACGTCAACTTATAAAACACTGTTTGGTTTCGTAATCATACTGATGATGGTCGGCATAACAACGATTGTTATTAATCAGCTCATGGAAATCTTTTACATGCTTACAGGTAAAGCACGAAAAGAAAAACAGCGTGATTTGATCATGGGATTCGACAATAATTTTCAGCAGTGGGCATTAGCAACAATGGCCGGATTCCTTGTCATGAGCGTTCTGCTCATCGTGCTTGCCAATCCGAAAGGCGATATACAGGACAACTTTATACAGAAAGTAAAATTTATATCATCACACGCTCTCTTCGCGTTCTGGATCGGCTATGGATTAATACTGGGCCTCGCGTCTCTTGACGCACTCCTGCGTAATCTTCCATTAACAAGAAAATACGTATTATCAGTTGCCTTGCCGGCAGCCTTTCTGCTTTTCCTTGTGCCCATCCACGAAAACGCCTACAACAAGGAACTTATAAGAATATATGGCGGCGCAGAACAAAATGGGCATGATTTCGGCTGGCAATTCGGCAACTACCAGCTTCGCGGCGCCGATGCTGTAAGCGAAGAACTTGAAGCTGACGAAGAACCCCTGCCTAACCCGGCATTCCCACCCGAAATGGGATTGGACGCGATATTCTATGGCGGCACCGATCCGGGCCGATTCGTCCCGACATACATGATATATTCAGCAAGAGTACGAGAAGACGTATATCTTATAACTCAAAACGCGCTGGCGGATGGAACATATATGAGCGTCATGCGCGACCTGTATGGCGATAAAATCTGGATCCCCGACCCGACAGACAGCGCCAAGGCGTTTCAGCGCTACGTCGAAGAAGTACAGGCGGGTAAACGACCAAGAAATGCCGAACTCAAAATAGAAAACGGCCGCGTACAAGTCAGCGGGGCACTCGGCGTAATGGAAATTAACGGCATCCTTGCGCAAATGATATTCGAACACAACAACTACCGACACGCTTTCTATGTGGAAGAAAGTTACGTCATACCATGGATGTATCCATATATGACACCACATGGCCTGATCATGAAAATCAATAAGAACATTACTTCGCTAACCAGCGAATACGTGAAAAACGACATGGATTTCTGGGATTGGTATATCAGAAAACTTCTGGGCAACCGCAAGTTTATTCGCGATATCGTCGCGCGGAAATCATTCTCAAAACTTCGCAGCGCAATAGCCGGCCTGTATACAAGCAGGAATATGGCCAATGAAGCCGAAAGAGCTTTTCAGCAGGCAAGAATGCTTTATCCGTTAAGCCCGGAAGCAACTTTCAGGCTCGTTCAGGAAATATGCATACCAAGTCAACGCTGGCACTACGCAGCTGAAATTCTGGAGGAATTCGGCAGGCAGGATCCAGGCAATGAAAAAGTGCCCCAACTTCTAGGGCATATCCGCAATTCAGAAACTATAGTCAACCGCATCATTGAGCTGGAAGCCAAAGGCAGAAACGCGCCCATGGATATAAATTCAGCCCTTGAACTGGCGGATTGTTACATGAAAGTGCGGAACCGGGCCAGATTCATAGAAATAATGAATAGCCTGATAGCCACACCGGGCATTCCGGCTGTATACCTGTTCCGCTCCGCGCAAATGCTGCTTGGCGCCGGATGCATACCCGAAATGGATAAGGCACTCACGCTTTGCGTGGAAACCATGCCGTCAAACATCGCACCCGAAGCACTGCTGGAAATATACCAGATGTACGCCCAGGCCAGTAGCCCTGCCAAAATGATGTCCATCATGCAGATTTACCTCGAACGCAAACCTACTGACTGGAGAGCATGGCTTGATATGTCCGCGCTTCAACTGCAGTCTCAGGGTCAGGATCAGGCAACACGAGCACTGGAAAACGCTATACGGATAGGAGGAAATGAAGCAATCGCGCTCATAGAACAGGATCCAAGATTCAATTCTATCCGCAATGCCGCTATATCACGAACCAGAAATCTCATCGGAATACCAGACGCGCCGACACGTAAATTGCCGATGTTCTGAACCGGTTAGAGCAGATTTTCCATTTTCAGACCCAGCCTGCGGCGACAGCAATGCGGGCAGGCCATTCGACAAGCTCAGGGCTGGCAGGATAACAGCCATTTTACCACAGAGGTCACGGAGGCACGGAGAATATCCTTCTCCGAGCTACGCAGGGCAAGCAAAAACCGGAGGTTGCATCAAATCCAGCATTGCTTCGCAATCCTAGATTTGATGCAACGTTGTTGTCATGGAGGAAAACTCCGAGACCTTCCAAATGCAGGTTGTTGATTTAATTGTGAAACACTCGTTTCCAAATTAAATCAACTCTCTTCTTTGTATTGCTCTGCCTGC
>JAQBFJ010000244.1:0-11470 GCA_032123435.1 Verrucomicrobiota bacterium | reverse complement strand
TCGCTAGTGCGTCGTTCTCGCGTCCCTTGAAACTGCACAAGGCAGGGCAGGATGAGCGGCCGGAAATGAATGAGATCTGGTCGTGTGGTTCCGGTGATATCAAAGTGGTGCGAATCCCGCTTTCCGGTTTGATTATGCTTGATAATCGCGGGACATCGTTTTACGGGGAGAGCTCGGCGGCCAATGTGCTCAAATCGATTCACAGGGCCACGCATGATCCGGAAGTCAAAGCCATTATTCTGGAAATTGACAGTGGTGGTGGCGGCATTACGGCGAGTGATATCATTTTCAAAGCGCTGAATGATTTCAAGAAAAGCAGAGAAGGTCGTAAGGTTGTGGCGATTTTCGGAGATATTGCGGCATCGGGCGCTTATTATATCGCGCTTGCTGCGGATTGCATTATAGCGCACCCGACTACTGTTACAGGTTCGATCGGGGTTTTGATGCAATCGTATAATGTTCGCGGGCTGGCTGAAAGAGTGGGGGTTAAGGATGTTACGTTCAAATCGGGGCCTAATAAAGATTTACTGAATCCGTTTGGAGACGTGACATTGGAGCAGTCGGCGATGCTCCAGGGAATAATAGACAACATGCATAACCGTTTCAAAAAACTTGTAGCGGAAGGTCGGAAGATTTCGTTGGAGGATGTTCAGGGATTGGCTGATGGCCGTATTTTTACTGCTGACACGGCGTTAGGGCTTGGATTGATCGACAATATTGGTTACTGGCAGGATGCTGTTGAAAAGACCGCGCAACTGCTTCAAGTCGGGAATATCAAGATTTACCGTTATGAGGAGGAATTCAGTTTTTCTGATTTCCTCAGGTCGGCACAGAGCTGGAGTCCTGTAACCGAGTTTAGGAACAAGCTATCGGGTGCAAGGCTGCTTTATCTCTGGGAAATGTGAGCTTATTGCAATGACGCATCCCCCTTTTTATGCCAAGGACTGTTCGGTCGAGGCGCAAACCTTTCTTTATTGCTGTGCCTTCTGGGCTGTTGCCGCTGACGAGGAGCTCAGACCGGGTGAGCAGAGCTGGCTTATTGAACAATTTGGCGAAGATGGCGCGACGGGATCACTTCAGGAATTCGTGGCATTAGAGAGTGATGAATTCTTTAACGCGTTTGATAGAGCGGTGTTGTCATTGACGGATGATGATAAGAAATTCGTATATCCCGTGCTTGAAGAATGGCTTTTTTCGTGTGCTTCTTCTGATGGTGGAGAGGTAGCGGAGGAGCGGGATATTATTGAAAGGATAAAAAAGCGGTTATCGTTGCCCGTGGAAGTGGCGCGTCTTTGCGCAGCCCCTGTTGTGAAAGAAAAAGAATTGCATGTTCCCGTATCAGGCGCGGCATCTCGTGATGTGATCAAGGCGGAAGAGGTGCGTATATTTGAGGGGCACACAGGCGAGGTCATGGGTGTGGATGTAAGTTCTGACGGGCGGTATATAGTTTCCTGTTCTGATGATGGTATGGTTAAGCTCTGGGACTTTGCAGGCGGAAGTGAGGTGCGAACGTTGCCCGGGCATGAAATCGGGGTAATGGACGTCAGGTTTTGTCCTGATGGGAAAAGGGCAGTTTCAGGTGATCGTTCGGGAATGCTTGTGTTGTGGAATGTGGAATCGGGAGAAGAGTTATGGCGACAGCATGTAAAGCGCGGCGGCATTACGGGAGTAGATGTTAGTGCTGATGGAAGGCGCGTTGCTGTGTCATCTGATATTGGAATTATAATATTGCTGGATCTTGAGAGTGGTGAAAAGATCCGAACGTTCAGTGATAGAAAATTAGGTTCAGCGCGATCTGTATCTTTTAATGAGAATGCTACTCTATTGTTATCTGGTGGTGATGATAAATGTGTTCGGCTTTGGGATGTTGAAACGGGTGTTCAGTCCGGTTGTTTTGAGGGTCATGAAGATGGCGTTATGAGTGTTTGTTTCAGTCCTGACGGCAAGCATGTACTTTCCGGGTCGCGTGACAACACTTTAAAGTTATGGTGTTTAAGCACCTTTAAAGAAGAGAAAACGTTCAAGGGGCATGGATTCAGTGTTTATGATGTTTCATTCAGCAATGACGGGAAACAGGTATTGTCCTCGTCCTGGGATCATACGGTTAAGCTTTGGGATGTGGAAACAGGCAATGTAATATTCAACATGGATTCCTATGAAGGCAGGTTTTCTGATTCTGAGTTTCATCCGGATGGTCGGCACGTGGTGGTTGGTTCTTCCGACAAGGCTGTTTACGTAATCCGTTTGAACCTGTGATTGTGGCGTTGTTGGCTCATGAGGAAGGTTTGCCTACAGGCATTATATATAGCGGTTTCTGGTTCTTATCGAGTTTGAGCAATCTGGATACTGCGTCATCACTGAAGGCTCCTATCATGCAGGTGCCAAGTCCCATGGCCTCGGCTTGCAAGTGCACGTTCTGCCCGATGTGTCCGGCTTCCATATGAACATACATTATTCCGCGTTCGCCGTATCGGTCTGTTGTTCTTGCGTAGTTGGCCGTGCATACCAGCGCAACCGGCGCCTGGCCGACGAATGCCTGGTTCATGGCTGCTTTAATAAGATTTTCATTAAGCAGGCCGGGAATGTGGAGTTTAAGGGCATGTTCACGCTGCAGGTATTCGTAAGCGCCGGCGGTAATATTGCCGCATGTCTTATCGCCGATGACAACATATATTGTCATCGGATATGTTGCTCCTGCTGAAGGCGAGGCCCTTCTTTCTCCTTTTTTGTTTGTTATTCCCTGTGCGCACCAGAGGATTTGAGACAATTGTTCCATGGTAAGAGGTGTCTTTTCGAAGCTGCGTCTTGATCTTCTTTTATTTATGGCTTCTTCCACGGAAACAGGGCCTTTGAGTGATGGATCGGGAAGTTTTATTATGGAATCTTTCGTTTCCGACTTCGCGGAGGAGCTTCCGCAACCAAGAAATGCGGCCGTCAGGGCCAGCGAGACAAGATTTATGTATTTCATATTGAACCTTTCTTAATTTAGAAATAGTCTTGTGGATGAACCATGCATTGTTGTTGTTTTATGGGGTTGAGTCAATCTGAAAAACAGGCAAAAGGTTTGAATTTGCATGACAATAGGCTGCTTCAATCTGATCCGCGCTGGGTGTTATTGAACATTCGGACTGAGCTGATATGAAGGTGGTTGAGCATGAGGCATAAATGGCCTGTTACAAGGAAGGTAAGTATTAAGAATGGCGAAGAGAATGTTTGAAACAGGCGCTTCTGGTCCCGTGTCTTATCGTAAATGGGGCAGGGATTTCGACGATAAGACAATAGAGCAGATGGACAATGCGTGCAGTTTACCGATTACTGTTGCTGGTGCTCTCATGCCTGACGCCCACATGGGGTACGGGTTACCTATAGGTGGAGTATTAGCGGTAAAAGGCGCGGTAATTCCTTATGCTGTAGGCATGGATATCGCGTGCCGAATGAAATTGACCGTGTTTGATACACCTGTCGCGTTTTTAGCCAAAGAGAAAGAGCGGCTGATAACGGCGCTGGAAAACGAGACATGTTTTGGTGTCGGTGTCGGATTTAAAACGCGCAAACAGCATGCTGTAATGGATGAGAATTGGAATGTAAGTCCCGTAACACAGGAAATGAAGGACAAGGCTTGGAAACAGCTTGGATCAAGCGGGGCGGGTAATCATTTTGTTGAATTCGGGATACTCAGTGTCGGCAAGGACGATTTAGGGCTCAAAGCTGGTGATTATTTGGCGCTTCTGAGTCACGGCGGCAGTCGTGGAGCTGGAGCTAATGTCTGCACACGGTACAGCAAATGGGCAAAAGAGATACATCCTGAGCTTTCCGGTGGATTGAAAGAATTAGCATGGTTGGATTTGGACAGTGAGCAGGGGCATGAATATTGGCAGGCCATGCAACTGATGGGGCATTACGCGGCGGCTAATCACGAACTGATTCACGCTGGTATTACTCGCAATCTTGGTATCGGGATATTAACCGACATAGAGAATCATCACAATTTTGCGTGGAAAGAGAGACATTTCGGGGAGGATGTAGTGGTTCACAGAAAAGGAGCAACTCCGGCCTCGTCTGGTGTTATAGGTATTATTCCTGGTTCCATGATGGCGCCCGGTTACGTGGTGCGAGGCAAGGGCAATGCGGAGTCCATGAGCTCTGCGGCGCATGGAGCTGGCAGGAGAATGAGTCGTTCTGCGGCTCTGAGGTCTTTCAAGTGGGCTGAAGTGAAGCGGGTTCTTGAAGAGAATGGTGTTACCGTGCTTACAGCCGGATTGGACGAAGCGCCGATGGCATATAAAGATATTGATATGGTTATGGCGGCGCAGGCAGATCTTGTTGAGCCGGTTGCCAGGTTTATGCCGCGGCTTGTAAAGATGGCGCCACCGGAACGCTGGTCGAAGCGGAGAAAGTAATGAACTATTTTTGAGCGCGTAAAAACCGTGATTGTTGTTATCAGGTATTGATCCGGCTTTTTACTGTTTGAATAAGCAGATCGTTTTGTACTGGTTTCTTCAGCATGCCATGCTTTGGGTCTTTGGAGGCGATGTTGCGCACAATACGGGTAGGGTCGTACGCGGTTATGAAGATTACGGCCGGCATTTCCATGTTTTCTGTTTCGCAGGTATCCTGTATTTCGTAGAATGCATCTTCGCCATCCATCAACGGCATATGCAGATCCATCAAGAGTACAGCATGATGATGGGCAAGAAATTCAGTGAACGCCTCGGCACCGTTTTTAACCGTGTCAATAGTGCAGTCGGTAAGTTCCATGGAAAGAACCATTTGGAACATTTGGCGTATCTCAGGGTCATCATCTGCTATCAGGATACGTTTCTTATCACAAGGTATAATAACGTTATTCATGTTAAGGAACTTGTATCACAATTTCAGTAAAGGTGCAAGTGCATCAGGTTATAATTTTCAGAAGAAGGTTGATTTAATGTGATGATGGCTTAAGTTTATAGGTTTTTTCATCTATTGAAATGACAACATATTTATCAGCAATTTCTACTACTTTAGCATTATTGTCCAACGTATCTCCTTTTGAGACAAGTTTTCCATTGATAATGGCGGTATAACCTTTTTGGGTCTTTAATACGCCGTTGAATTCATAAAGAAGGCTTATATCTTCTTCTTTATTCTGCTGTTCGGATTGTTCTGTGGATGTTTTTGATATCTGTTTTTCCGGCATAACGGCCGACGTGTTTGTTTCTGCCGGAGGTTGGCTGTTGGGTGCGGATGCGTTTTTCTTCAGGAGCTCTTTGAGGTCGTTCAGAACCTTGTCGGGTCCGACATACTTCTTATTTTTATAACTACTGGAGATCACGGCTCCTTTATTGTTGAACATGACGAGGCATGGAATACCTTCTACCCCCAGTTCATCACCCAATGCCTGTTTGGCCGGGCTGTCGTAAGAGAGGGCGGGCCAAGGCATAGCCGTTTCCGACATGTATTGGCGCATGGCTTCCGGTGTCCTGTCGGCACTGATCAATATTATTTCGAAATTGTTGGCGTTCTTGTTCTGGTTATAGAAATTGACCAATTGTGGTGTAAACGCCCGGCAGGGCGGGCACCAGTGTGCTGAGAAGTAGAGGAGCAGGTATTGTTTTTGGATGAGTTCTGCGCCGGATACGGGCCCGCCGTTAGCGTCAACGAGTGATGAACCTATCAATTCGATGACGGGCAGGACTTTGCCCGAAGGTTCAGTTGTCACTGTATTGGTTGTTATATTGCCGGAGCAGCCGCAAATGACGCACAAGGCCAGCGTTGCTTCCAATACGTGAAGATGTAAAAATCTCATATATCTTACTTTCCTTCGATATCACCTGCGTGATGCCTGTTAATCCGTCCTGCTGGTTATGGTCAATTCTGTTTCGTATCGCCTATGCGGATCAAGGCGTATGGTATTATGCCAAGCAGTCCGGTAAGCAGTACAACGATTATCCAGATACCGGATCCGGTTTTTCTTTCTTTGATGTCGTTGTATACCCAGACAGTCAGGAGTATGTGGATAAGGGCGCATACGGCGAATATTACCACGTGTCCCATGGCGCCGCAGGGCTTTTGGCGCCCCTTACACGGCATATTGTTTTTGCGCTTGAAAGTATTTTCCTGCCGATTCATTTCGCGTCTTTTCTTTTCTATTTCAAGCTTGGCCATTTCTTGTTGGCTATAGATCTGGTTTTCGCGTTCCGATATATCCAGTTGCATGTTCCTGATATTCAGGTGTTGTTTGGCGTCTTCAGGTCCCTGTGAGAACGTGTATGCTGGTGCCAGTGAGATTATAAGAGCCGTCATAATGATCAATCTTTTCATGTTTATCCTCCGTATTTCTGATGAACAGGAATGTTTTTTGTTTTTACCTCTTAGGTTTATGTATACATCACAGGAAACGGTAAGGCAAGATGTTTTCTTTATAGAAATGGCCTGAATAGCGCACAAGACAAGAGATGTCCATTGTGTCAGTGGGCGTTGATATGCTCCATGTTTATTAGGGGAAAAGCGTTTTTATTATTTTTTCTTTGTGCCTGATTCCTGGGTCTGCTGGGGTGGATTCAAGTAGCCCCATTCAACAAGACGGGTCCGTGTATAGGGCGTGAATTCACCGTCAGGCGCTTCTTTGATATATCGGAGATATTGGCTGGCGGCATCATTTTTGCGGCTCATTTTTTCATTGCACATGCCGTTATAGAAAATGGTATTCGGATTGCCTGGCAGCATTTCCTCGTAGAGTGTAAAATCGGTCAGTGCGGATTCGAACATGTTGTTGTTCATTTTTGTCAGGCCGGTTATATGAATGGCCTGTGGTTCTAATGGGTAGACAGCTCTAGCTTCCTCTGCATAGCGAAGAGCGTCTTTTGGTTGTTGTTGAGCGATCAGGCATTTGGCCATCATCAGGAGCGCGGCGTAATCTGATGGCGCGTGTTTAAGTGCGGCGGCAAAGCTAGAGTTGGCGTTGTCAAGTTTTTGAGCCATCATTGCTTCCTGGCCGTTCTGCATTTCATTTATGGCTGGTGCAATGGCTCTTAAATGGGCTGTATGATCCATATAACGTTCCGTATTCATTGAGCGACTGTTTGTGTTGGCGTAAGTTGTCCGTAATTCCTCCAGCGCATTTTCATATCGTTCTTCACTCATGGGATGTGTGGCGAAGAGAAGATCTACCATAGTAGGTTTTGATTTGTGTAATTTGGTGAAAAGCTCCATAACATCGGCCATGCCGCGCGGATTGTGACCTGTACGGGTCATGTATTCCATGCCCAGTGAATCGGCTTGTCGTTCATTTTTCCGGCTGTATCGGCAGAGGAGCATATTGCCGCCAATCATGCCGAGGCCTGCGGCCAGGCTGGAATATTTCTTATTCTCGTGCTCCATCCACAAGACGGCTCCGGCCGTGCCGAGCGCTATCAGAATGTTTTTGGTCATTTGCTGGCCCGCGTGGCGCGCGTTAACGTGGCCCATTTCATGGCTGAGCACGGCGGTCAGTTGTGCTTCATTCTGCAATGCCAGCAGGAGTCCGCGCGCGACCCCGACACTTCCGGCGGGAAAGGTATAAGCGTTGATACAAACAGCGTTCAAGGCTCTGAAATTGTAGGGCATAGCCGGTCGATGTGTTTTGGCGGCGATTTCGTTTCCGAGATTGCTGATATAGGTGTTCAGATTGTCGTCCTGGATCTTGCCGTAATCAGCCGAGAACTGATGCGGAGCCCACAGGTGATCTGTTTCGAATTCGCTGGCTTCAGACATGAACATCAGTTGACGTTTTCCCGAAACGGGATTTGTCGCACAGCCGGTCAGTAACGCGGCGGTTGACGCGGCTGACATGACAAGAAAATCTCTGCGAGAAATTAGAACATGATCAAAGCTGAATGATGATTTTGTCATTATGCAAAATTATATTAAACTAACGGGTGAAGGCAAAGGGCAAATAGGGCTTGGTCATATTATAGCGTGTTTCCATCTATTTGACATCCCGTCGATTTCTTATAAAACGTATTATGATCAGCGTTAATATCAGTATAATTGTTATTATCAGAGGAATGTTTTCGTCTATTCCTTTCAAGAGATCGAAGATTTTATCATAGGCATAAACCCAGCATATGATAGCGGTGCCGTTGCCAAGGGTTACGGTCATGATGTTGACCCAGGTCCTGAGGCCGAGCAGGAATCCGAGTATGGCGCCCATAACTATGCCGGTTGTCCAGAAAGGGAACCACACGAATATGAACACGCCGATGATTTTAAAACGGCGCAGTCGGGTGGCTGTTTTCTGAGCGGAATCGAATACCTGTTTAATATGTTTCTGTAAAAACCGGCGTTCAAACAGGTTTTTGTAACTGAAAATGAGGATGGGATATATTATCAGCAATATCATTACATCGCAATACCACACAAGAAGCGCGAGGAGGTATGAAGGAAGACCGATCTGAGTGCCTTGCGCTATTGATACAGCCCGGCCGGCTAGAAGATGCGTGAAGCCTATTGTCAGTATATCCAGCCAGACCGCGTACCCGTAATGCCAGAGCATGGCAATGCAGGTTATCCACAGAATGAGCATGTAGCAGCCTGCCAGAAACAGAGCTCCTTCCCCGGAAGGGAGATGTTCCGTTTTATTTATTGATTTGTTATTCATAGAAGTAATTTTACTTTTGAATCATTACAACTCTGAAATATAACAGATCCGCCGTATGTTGTGAACACATAAACGGTAGTAGCCCGCACGAACGACTTGAGGTCCTGCTTTTACATGCTTATAATATAAATTAATATGGCCCGTGTAAAACAAGGGTTGATTGAAAGAGGTTAATGTTGAAATTGAGACAGATAAGCATATTGCTTACCGGAATAATTATTGCTAGCAGTGTTCGCGCGGCGTCAATAACGGTCAGTACCTTGCAGGAATTTCATGCCGCGCTCAATGTGGCGGAAACCAACGGAGAAAACGATACGATTATCTTGAATCCGGGCACATACAATGTTCTTGATCTGGGTAGTGACCTGCTTTCTTATGTGGCCGATGGTGTGTCGGTAGAGAACTGCGCGTTATCTATAAAGTGTACGAATGGTACGGCTGTTATGACGCGGCCGGAAACTGTGGTCAGCCATCCGGTTCATGGTATTTAATGATGAGTCAAGACGGGTTTACCACGATTACTTTTGGATATGCTTCCACAACGCCTTTGACAAGGCTGGCGCAATAGGCCTGTTTTCAAAATTTATGAATCAAGGCTACGCTCACGCGTTTCTCTTTTTCTGTTCCAATGCTGATTTGTATTGATTTGTTAATGATGCAACTGAGCAGTGCGCCCGCAAAAGCGCCTGCTATATTCGCCTTCATGTCGCTTCTGCTAAAGGAATTGTTGTCCTGGTTGTTGTCTATTATTTCTTTAGCCAGCCCGGGAATAGTGCCCAGTGCTGTGCTGAGAAGTATTCTGGTGGGAGTCTTTAGTTCGGCGTTATTGTGCAGGTAAGTTTCGGCGCCGGCGCCGCATATTGCTGATATTTCGAAATGCTGTAATTTATCATCGGCCGCGCGAATGGGCAGGGGAAGCGCGATAAGCATTATCAAAACGACGAAATTCTTTATTTCATACTTGTTTAACAAGGCCATTATATGTTCCACACGTTATCTTGTTGCCGGTGGTTCATACCCCACTGAAAGCGCTGAATCCGCCGTCAACAGGAATAATCGTTCCGGTAACAAAACTGGATGCTTCATCGGAAACCAGCCATAGCAGTGTTCCGACAAGATCTGTTGCTGTTCCGAATTTTCCCATTGGTGTATGGCTGATGATGGATTTGCCCCGCGCTGTCGGGGCTCCTTTTTCATCTACCAGCAGGGCACGGTTCTGGTCCGTCAGGAAGAATCCGGGGGCAATGGCATTCACGCGTATTCCAACTTTTGACATATGTACGGCAAGCCATTGTGTAAAATTACTTACAGCCGCTTTGGCCGCGCTGTACGCGGGAATTTTCGTGAGAGG
Organism: Verrucomicrobiota bacterium; assembly: GCA_032123435.1. Taxonomy (GTDB): domain Bacteria; phylum Verrucomicrobiota; class Kiritimatiellia; order UBA8416; family JAQBFJ01; genus JAQBFJ01. The sequence continues at coordinate 1,499 of JAQBFJ010000244.1, read as the reverse complement.
CGTGAACGCGTTCATTGAAGATATGTTAACGACCGTGCCTTTTCCGTTTTCCGCCATTTTTCTTGTGAAAACCTGAGTTGGCAGAAGCGTGCCGAGAAAATTCAGATTGAATACAAATTCAATTCCTTCAGGATCCAGATCATAGAATGTTACAACGTCTTCAGCGTGCGCCCGCAGATCTTCGTGTTCAAGGTATTCGTTGCTTGTAGTTCCTTTGGGATGGTTGCCGCCGGCCCCGTTGATAAGAATGTCAACCGGTCCGAACTTGCTTTCTATTTCCTGATTCGCTTTCTGGAGGGAGTTTTTGTCGAGCACGTTGCACGCGATTGCCATAGCTTTGCCGCCCGTTTTTATAATTTCGTTTACTACGGTTTCACAGGCCTTTTGTTTGAGGTCGAGCACAGCTACATTTGCTCCGGATTCCGCGAGCGCCTTCGCCATACATCCGCAAAGGATCCCGCCTCCGCCGGTTATTACCGCGGTTTTGTCTTTCAGATTAACATTGAATGGAATTGTCATAGTGTTTCCTTTTTTATTATTTGCAACTTGAATTTAGCAGAAAAAAGGCAATTTCCCATGTTTTTTTGATGGAATCTGCAGGATTAATAATGCGTGTATAGTATTTTGGGTTTCATTGTTAGTCAAAATTACTGATTATGCCTGAACGAAAAAAGATGAGAAGAACTGAATGATAACACAATTTCTGGAAGATCTGGAGAATCGCATTGACGTTGATGTGGAAGAAGATCTTTTGTGTCAGTGGAATAATTTTCTGGACGGTAAACAGAAAACAGGGTTTTTCTCACCCAATCGCAAAAAGCAGGATCCGTCTTCTTTGGAATGGCCCAAGATATCCATTAATGATGCTCTTGAAGATTTTGATTTGATGGCGCTTTCTCAGCTTGCCGGCTGTTCCGATGTTCTTGCCGGGGTAGGCGGGGCAGTCATGAATGTAAGGGCGAATTACGGTACGGGAATTCTTTCCTCGGTGTTCGGGGCTGAAATATTCGTTATGGATGCCAGATTGAAAAGTCTTCCAACGACGCGTCCTTTGCGTGGCGGGGTCGATACTATTAAGAAAATTCTGGATAGCGGTGTACCTGACTTGAGTACTGGATATGGTGAACGATGTTTTGCCATGGGCAAACATTACTGCGACCTATTTGCGGATTATCCCAAGGTTTCAAAATATGTCCGCGTTTATCATCCCGATTTGCAGGGGGCTATTGATATTTGTGAGCTTCTGTGGGGGTCCGAGCTTTTTGTACAATTTGTTGACGCGCCGGATTTGGTGCATTCTTTTCTAAAACTGATTGTGGAGACGTATATTCAATTCATGCATATGTGGGACAGGATCGTTCCTTCGCGCGGCGGGCATGCTACGCATTGGGGTATGATGCACAAGGGGCATATCATGCTTCGACAGGATTCGGCCATGAATCTTTCTCCCGCGATGTTTGATGAATTCATTAAACCTTATGATCAGCAGTTACTCAGCG
>JAQBFJ010000243.1:0-8327 GCA_032123435.1 Verrucomicrobiota bacterium | reverse complement strand
TTGGGCTTTCAGATGGTATTCGGCTTTGTACAGTCCGTAAAGTTCGTCCATTCCGCCGAAACGCCAGCGGTTGGCCGGAGCTGGTACCGTAAGATCAGGCGGCATTTTACGGGCATCGTCAATGTAAGGCGTTATTCTGGGATAGCCGTCTTTTCCGATAAGCGACATGTGTTTGCTCATGAGCCGGTTGTGTTGGGATCTGGTGATAGCCACCGCCCCCCTGATTTCCTCCATGGCGTCTTCTTCGCCTGCCCGCACGACAGCTTCCAGCTTGCTTTCGTAGATTTTGATGGTTACTCCATAACGGCCGGAATGCCTGTTGGCGGCAGCTTTAAGCGCTTCGGAAAAAGGAAACTCTTTTCGTTCCATTCCCATTGCGCCGCCGTCTATTACCAGCTTCTGATCATTCGCAAGGACAACCTGGCACATGCTTCGTCCTTCCACGCCAAGACCAAAACCTCCCCAGCATCCCCCGTTGATGCCGGATATTACATAGCCCACCGACGGTTCAGCCACCCCGCGTTTCACGGGTCCAACGGTCGGAGGCATTGGTTCGGCAGGATAGTCCATGCGCAGTGGATCATATTCCACTGCTTCATTCGGCGCATACATAATATCCATCTGTGACCAATACTTGCTGTCCCATGGCCACCCATACGCCCAGATCACGTTCCCATCCTGCTCCCAGCCCCAGTCCACGTGATGGAACGCGATCCGCCGCTGTTTAACCCAGTCCGCCCAAACCTCGTTCAGTTTGTCCAGCGACCCGAAGATGTCTTCCATGATCTTCAGGTTGGTCGTGCCGTTCACCTGTCCGCGGTAGTATTCGTCCCGCCAGATGCACCATTTGAACCAGCGGTCCGGATCGCTCCAGAAGAAATGCGAGTACACCGACCCGAACGCCCCCCCCTGGTCCCACTGCTTCGCGATCATGTCCTGGATCGGAATGAGCTCCTTTTGCAGCGCGGCGATCCCTGCGTCCGTCCAGTGATTAATAGGCGCCGAATCGAACACCTGCACCGTCAGTTGCTTTTTCCGGGCGTCGTACACATGCTGAGCGCCGCCGTAGGTGAACCCTTCTGAGCCCAGGGTGTTGCGCAGAGCCGCTCCCTGCAGCATGTGCAGGTTCTCATGAATAATCAAGTCCCGCTTGTGATACTGTAACGTCCCGCTCGGGTAGTTGTAGGCGCCCCACACCCCCCACCACGTGACCCCGCCACCGTTCACATTCCACGTGAATCCCAGATCTCCCTGGATCGCCCTTACGATTTCCTGCGCCGAATTGGCGTAGACGATCAGCATACGCGTCGTGTCCTGATCGGGCAGTTCCAGACCTGTCAGCGCCTCCCAGTGTGGTAGTGCCAGCTCGGAGACTTCCAGGATCATGCGCGAAAAGCCCTCGTCCATCTGTGACTTGAGCGCATAATGCTCGCTCACATACCATTCGAAACCCAGCGTGTTCCCAATAGTCCTGTCGGCGTACGTCTTGGGAAGCTCCTGCCCCACTTTGACAATCTTGATATCAACCGCTGTGGAGGTGCGGCCTGACACAATGATCTTAGCGGGCGTTTCTGAAGGAGATGGTATGGTGGCAGGCGCGTTTATGCTTAGAAACATGAACAATAGTGACAGCAACATCACGATTTTGTATAAAGCCAGTCTATTAACGGCGGTCAAATTCATTTTCCTTTAATTACGTTTTGAGCCGACTGGAAAACTGTTGCAATATCTAGTATCATTTTTATCGAGAGTACGGCAATGAGTAAATGCTATTCAATAGACGGAAAACACCGGGATGTGCCCGTGGTACTGGCGCCAATGGCCGGATATACGGATGCCGCCTTCCGAATATTGTGCGTAAAATTTGGGGCGAGCATGGTTTTCAGTGAAATCACTAATGCCGCCGGTCTGGTGCATGGCTCCAAGCGCACCATGCATCTCCTGGAAACCATGCCGGGCGAGCATCCGATAACCGCGCACATTTACGGATGTGACGCAGACGTCATGGCGCAAGCCGCTTTAATAATAGAATCTTTAGACCGTTTTGATTCTATTGATATCAATGCCGGTTGTCCGGTAAGGAAAATAGTGGCAAAAGGTTGTGGCGTGGCGCTGATGAAGGAACCGGCGCGGCTGGAACAGATTGTAAGGGCTGTTACGGAATCTGTCCGACTTCCTGTTACCGTGAAAACAAGAATAGGATTATCCGCCGGCAAATTGGACGTCTTCGATACGGCGCGCGCGGTGGAGCAGGGCGGCGCATCGGCAATATTTGTGCATGCCAGATTCGCTTCAGCCCGGCATTCTGGAGCGGCGGATTGGGATGTTCTGGCTCAAGTTAAATCAAAGATGTCTATTCCTGTGATAGGTAATGGTGGTATTGAATGCGCCGAAGACGCGCTTGAAATGATCGCGCAAACGGGCGTTGATGGAGTTATGATCGGAAGAGCCGCCGTGGGGAATCCCTGGATATTCAGGCAGATCAGATATCTGCTGAAAGGCGAACCTTATCAGGAACTCTCCGTACAGGAAATCAAATCCGTTATTACTGAACATGTTCAGGCCCTTATTGCGTTAAAGGAAAAAGAACGCGCCTATAGAAGAAGGTCAAGTCTGCCCGCTGAAATTGCCGCAGTGCGTCATTTCCGGGGGCATTTGTACCGTTACCTGTCAGGGACGCCTGGGTGGGGCAGGTATAAGCGTCAGCTTAACGAATTGAAAACATTTGAAGATATGATGACTGTCGTCAATGGCGTATTGAAAGAATTATGACGAAAGCGCTTCCAGCTTCTTGTCCTGTCCGAAAATAACCAGCGTATCGCCTTCCTCTATAATATCGTCACCTGTCGGGCTTATTATGTTTTTGGCGGTACGCCCGTCGTCAGGCTCTCGCTTGATCGCCAATACTGTAACGCCGTGTGATTGGCGTATTTTGGTTTCCAGGAGAGTCTTGCCGATAAACTGGCTTGGCGCTTTCATTTCGACCACACTGACGCCTTCCGTTATTTCGAAATAATCTACAGCTACCCCGGCCACGAGGGATCTTGCGAGTCGTTGGGCCCTTTCCCGGTCAGGATATATTACAAGATCCGCTCCAACACGCTCCAATACTTTACCGTGAGTGTCTGAAACAGCTTTTGCGACAACATATGGCACCTTCAATTCCTTTAAATTCATGGTGGTAAGTATGTTGCCTTCCATGTTTGTTCCAATGGCAACCACAGCGGCGTCGCAATCCTTGAACCCGGCTTCTTCCAGAATGTTCGGATTTGTGCCGTCACCCTGTACGGCTTTGGAAACCAGTGTGGACATACGCTGAACAGTGTTCCTGTTGAAATCCAGTAATATTACCTCAGCTCCCTGTCGAGCAAGATTTTCAGCCAATGCTTCGCCGAACCGGCCGGCGCCTACTATTCCTATTCTTTTCATTTTTATTTTCTCCTTTACTTGCTTGTTCTGTCAAATATTCTGCTCCATCATCACCAATCCAGTTATCCTGCTTGCCTCGGCGAAGCTTTCTTGCGAAGCCGGGTCAAAATATTCTCTCTGTTCTTCATGGTAAAAAATACTATCCTACAACAACATGCTCCTCGGGATAACGCAAAGCCTGCCTCAAGTCACGCGCGCCAATGATCAGCGCTATGGTTAACGGACCGAGCCGACCGATAAACATACATAAAATAAGAGATAATTTACCTGCGGCAGACAAATAAGGAGTTATACCCATTGATAACCCGACAGTTCCGAAAGCGGACATTGTCTCAAACAGCAGTGCGTCAATCGTGCCGGCGGCTGACGGCTGTATTTCAGGGTGTTCTGTTATAAGAAGCATTCCAAAGAATATAATAACACATGAAATGCTCAGCATGAAAATAGTCAGAGCTTCCCGCACAATTGTCATTGGTATGGTCTTATTGCATATTTCGGTTTCATGCCGCCCTTTGATCATTGTCCATACAGTAAGCGCGAGAACTACTAAAGTTGTTGTTTTAATGCCGCCAGCGGTAGAACCGGGCGATCCGCCAATGAACATTAACAGCATGGTCAAAAACCGCGTTGGCGGCGTGGTTTGGGCAATATCAACAACATTAAAGCCAGCTGTCCGCGGTGTTACCGATTGAAAAAAACCGCAGGTAATTTTGTCAATCCATGAAAGGTCAGCAAGAGAAACATTCCATTCCAGAAGCATAAATGCAAGCCAGCCGAAAAGAATCAGCACTGCTGAAGTAGCGAGCACAATCCTTGTGTGAAGAGAAAGACGCCCGCGCCGGATCAGGTCGCGGCGCCATAGTTTTATGCCGCTGAGATTGTATAAAACAAGAAAACCCAGCCCACCCAGAATCACCAGCCCGGCTATAGTCAGAATTATAACCCTGTCGGTACGAAGCCCCATGAGATTGTCGGAATATAGAGAAAAACCGGCATTGCAGAACGCGCTTACAGCATGAAAAACACTGTAGTAAATCGCGCGTATCAGTGAGTAACCATGTCGGGCTGTTAACCTGTATGTCAATATTGCGGCCCCGATCAGTTCCAGGGTAAACGTGAATATAACCGCGCGGATCAGAATGGACCTCAGTCTGTGTGGACCTTCATGACCCAGAGCGTCACGGATAACAAATTCATCCTTTACCTTGAGACGCTGTCCGACAAGTGTAAGCAGGAATGTGCCCAGCGTCATGATGCCGATTCCGCCTAACTGGATGAGACACAGGATTATGATTTGACCAAATATCGAAAACGCGGCGCCTGTGTCAACTACGATCAGGCCGGTAACACAGGTAGCGCTTGTTGACGTGAACATGGCGGTCAAGGGATGGTGCCATCTTCCCGCGCTGTTGGCAAAAGGCGTGGCGAGAAGAAAAGCGCCGACAAGGATTGTTATGGCAAACGCTTTTACCGCGACCCATTCGGGACGCGATTTTATCTTTATGTCATTGTCATTCACAAGAACCTTCCTCTTCAGGCAGTATTTAACATCCTGTCAAAAAACTTTCTTTACCACTTGGCGTCCCCGCCTCGAGTTCCCGAGGGCGCCCTTCTTCGCTCTCCGAGCTACGCAGGGCAAGCAGAGAATACGAATCCAGAAATTGCATCAAATCCAATATTGCTTCGCAATTCCGGGTTTGATGCAACATTGTTATTTATGGAGTAAGAACAAATGATCTTTTCTCCTATCCTGCTTAATCCTGTCATCCTGTCAAAAAACTTTCTTTACCACGCCGCACCAGCGACGAGGATCAGTAATGGAACGTACTGTCGCCAATATACTCCCGTAAAATGGAATTAGCCGGCACGGGCCTGGCTGATGCGGAAAGGAAATTCAACAAAAACTCAGAAAGCCGGCGTGATTCCGCGTATTCAACATCAGTTGGCTTAACTTGCATTAGAAGTGGTTCGACCAGCGGTTTAAGCACGGCCAGCTCATAATCAAGCGCCGAGTTGAATGTTGCGTCAGCTTCCTGTTGAAACGGGAATATCCATTTCTTTTCGCCCTGCCGCACGGACGGCCATCGTTGCAGTGTTTCCAGTGGCGAATGGCCGCGGAACCTGTGATCGCGCACCATGCGGCGCATAAGCCTGTTGTCTGTGGTTGAAATTCTGTTGTTTGAATCAACATTAAGCTGTGTTAAAGCGCTTACATATATTCGGAATTTCCGGTCAGCCGGTATAGCCTTTGTTAATCTCGGATTCAAGGCGTGTATACCTTCTATTATCAGGATCTGGTCTTTTCCCAGCTTGAACGCGACATTGTGATTCTCGCGCTCTTTCGTTTCAAAGTTGAAATGCGGCACATTGGCCGGTTCGCCCCGAATAAGTCCGGCAAGATGATCGTTGAGCAGTTCAAGGTCAACGGCTTCTATGTGCTCATAGTCAGGATTGCCATTCTCGTCACGCGGATTCCTGTCTTCACCCACAAAATAATCATCCACAGAAAGTGTTATCGGCCTGAGTCCGTTAACTTCCAGATGAGTTGTGAGCCTTTTGGCAAATGTAGTTTTGCCCGAAGACGATGGACCCGCGATAAGAATCACGCTTACCGCTTTTTTTGCGGCATAAATCAGGTTGGCAATATGGGCGAGCTTCTTTTCGTGCAGAGCTTCCGCGGTTCTGATAAATGGCTCAATCTTATTGGCCATGATAATCTCGTTCAGCGCTCCAGCCGTTGTTACGCCAAGTACACGCCCCCATTCCTTATGCTCCTGGAAAATATGGAAAAGATGCTTTTGATCCATGAAAGGCGATAACTGAAGAGGCGTGGAGCGATCAGGCAGATGTAGAACAAAACCGGGTGGGTAGTGTATTAACCGGAATAGCCGTAACAATCCGGTTCGGGTTACTAATGGACCATGAGCCAGGTCTGAAAAATTTTCACAGCAATACGTTACAACGTGCGGCGGATTACGATATTTAAGAATGTTCAGCTTGTCGGGTTGACCTGATTCCGTGAATTGTCTCATGGCGTCGGCAAAGGAAATCTTGCGTCGTTCAATCGGAATGTCCCGTTCTATCAGTTCGTTCATTTTCGCTTCAATGTTCGCGAGTTGTTCATGGGTGATCCCGTCGTCATCAGGCTGTTCGGGGTGAAAAGAACAATATAGCCCGAGCCCGAACGAGTGTTCTATGGAAAAAACGGCTGACGGATATAGTTGGTTGATCGTTTTAGCCAAAAGAAAACAAAGCGAGTTTCTGTAGATCCGCCAGCCGTGCGGATCAGACATCGTGATAAATCTTATCTGGCAGTTTATTGGCAGTTTGTATGAAAGCGAAGAGACGTTATTATTGACCAGCGCTCCTATGAAAGGCAGTTCTGGATCAATAATGTCAGGGTTAATAAGAGACTCAACCGTGCAGTCAGCAGGCCGTTCAACGGCTTTTCCGTTCTCATTCTCGATCGTTATAAGAATATTATTTGCCATTACAGTCACATATTCTATGACAATTGTCTGGAAATACCAGAAGAATAGAATATCCCTGAATTCTGCCTGAAAATCTTTTTATATGCAAACAGGATCATCCTCAAGTTTTGCCCGATTCTGTTCGTCACGTCAAATCTCATCCCGATACATTCGATCATTTCGGAGCTTGTTATAGGAATGAATAAGAGATATTGTTAGTGATGCTATGAAACGCATCCCTGTGATATTGCTGGCCTTAATAACATTCGGCGCTATTGTGTTTTCCCTTCTGCGTCCGAATGATCCGGATAACAGGAAGATAGCGTCGGTCTACATGAAGACCATTCCCAGACAGCGTATTACGTGTGAGCTTGTAATGAACACAGGGTTGTCCGCGGCTCAACAGGATGTTGTTGAGACCAATAATGTTAATGCGACGAACACAGTATCCGGTATGGCCCGTAAAGAAGAATCAAAACAGGCCGGCGGCGCGAAAATACCCAATGAACGGATCATGAGTTTCTACAGTGAAAGCGATAGAGATGCTTTTATCGCGACAGCAGAAGCGGATGGGATTGTTATTCTTGACACTTTAAACCTGGGCAATTCCGTTCGGATCAGATTCGAGAGCAAGGAGCAATTGGACGGCGTGCTTCGGAAAAGTCCGACACCTGTTGAACAGGGGGACAATTATTATGTGCGTTTCCCTGATCGACCTCGTAACAGGGAAAAGTCCACGCCCGAATCAGGTTATCTTGGATTTGGCAGTCATGCGCTTGACTGGCTGGGAGTAGGATCCGAAAATAAATCATGGGGCAGCGGCATTACTATCGCCGTGCTTGATACCGAGATTATGCCGCATGCTGCGCTTGATGAGAATAAAATCATAAAAGTAGATTTCGGGAAAATGGAAGAAAATACGGCAACAGTGGAATACAACGGGCATGGAACAGCAGTAGCTTCGCTTCTTATCGGCAATGGCAATGGTGTTTCCGGAATAGCGCCGGACTCGCGGATATTGGATATTCCTGTGATGTCAGGTGCGGGACAAGGTGACGCGTTCACGCTGGCTCGAGGCATAGTTGAAGCTGTTGATCGCGGCGCGAATATCATTAATTTATGTTTAGGCTGTGATTCGGACAGTTTTGTTCTCCAGGAAGCTGTTGATTACGCGGCGGCGAACAATGTCACGATTATAGCGTCCACCGGTAATGATGGTATCGAAGGCGTGTCGTATCCGGCACGGTATGACAGCGTGGTCGCCGTGTCGGCAGTTGATGCCGCCGAGAGACATTTATACTTTGCCAATCGCGGGGACGAAGTGGATATTGCCGGGCCGGGAATAGGAATCAACGCTGCATGGTCCGAAGATAAGATTGTCGGATTCAGCGGAACGTCGGCCTCCGTTCCCTTCGTCAGCGGCGCGAC
>JAQBFJ010000242.1:0-4462 GCA_032123435.1 Verrucomicrobiota bacterium | reverse complement strand
CTTAAAGGCGGCAGGCGAACTCAAAACGAAACCATCCCAGCAGTCTGTTGGTATTCTCAGAAGCATAGGTATTTTTCCTGATATACTTGTGTGCCGGTGTGAAAAACATATGAAAAAGGAACACAAGGATAAATTGGCTTTGTTTTGTAATGTGGACAAGAACCTTGTCATAGAAGAGAAAGATGTTGATACGTCAATTTACGAAGTGCCTTTGGATTTGGCCAAGCAGGACCTTGATGTGTATGTGCTGGAACTGCTTGGATTGCATGTCAATCAAGTGGATATAACAGACTGGAAAGAAATGCTGTCGAAATTGATCCACCCCGGGGAAGGAGAAGTAGAGATAGCAGTGGTCGGCAAGTACATAAGTCTCAGGGATTCGTACAAGAGCATTTACGAAGCTCTTACTCATGGCGGCATTGCCAATAATGTCAAAGTGAAAATACGGACTGTTGAGTCGGAAAGTATTGAACAAGAAGGTGCTCATAAGCTGCTTGAAGGAGTTTGCGGCGTGCTTGTTCCAGGCGGGTTTGGAAACAGGGGTATAGAAGGAAAGGTTCAGGCCGTTCGTTACGCGCGAGAGAATAAAATACCCTTTCTCGGGATTTGTCTGGGAATGCAATGCGCTGTTATAGAATTTGCCAGAAATGTTTGCGGAATGAAGGACGCAAACAGCGCGGAATTTAACGAAAATACACCTCATGCGGTGATATCTCTCATGGAAGAGCAGATGACGATAAAGGAAAAAGGCGGGACCATGCGGCTTGGTTCGTATCTGTGTACACTTCAAAAAGGGACCAGAGCTTATGAAGCTTATGAAAAAACTGCTATTAATGAGCGGCATAGACATCGTTACGAATTCAATAATCTTTACATGGAAGAAATGACAAAAAAGGGGATGCGCGTCTCTGGGATTTTTACGGAAAAGAAACTGGTGGAGATCATTGAAGTTGTTGATCATCCATGGTTTGTTGCCTGTCAGTTCCATCCTGAATTCCAATCAACACCACTTGAAGCGCATCCGCTCTTCAGTAATTTTCTGAAGGCAGGCATCAATTACAGGGAAGGAATCAACTGATGCCCAGGCGGACCGATATAAAGAAGATAATGTTGATCGGTTCAGGACCGATTGTAATCGGGCAGGCATGCGAATTTGATTATTCGGGAGTTCAGGCATGCAAGGCGCTTCGTGAGGAAGGATATGAAATTGTTCTGGTAAACAGTAACCCTGCAACAATTATGACGGATCCTGAATTCGCGAACAGGACGTATATTGAACCTCTTACACCGGATATTCTCAGGGAAATCATCAGGAGAGAACGTCCGGACGCGCTTCTTCCAACAGTTGGCGGACAGACAGCGCTTAATCTGGCGATGAAGCTTCATGAAACAGGTGTGTTGAAACATTTCAATGTTGAGATGATCGGGGCAAAGGCAGAAGTCATTCAAAAGGCGGAAGACAGAAACCTGTTTAAAGAGGCAATGATGCGGATCGGGCTGGATTTGCCGCGCAGTGCATCTGTCCATTCGCTGTCTGAAGCCATGAAGGCAAGAGAGGAACTTGGAGGTTATCCTTTAATTATAAGACCTGGTTTTACCCTGGGTGGGACAGGAGGAGGGATTGCATATGATGAGAACGAGTTTGAGACAATAGTCAAACGCGGATTATTTTACAGTCCCATATCAGAGGTGCTCATTGAGGAATCGGTGCTTGGATGGAAAGAATACGAGCTGGAGGTCATGCGGGACAATAAGGATAATTGCGTTATTGTCTGCTCAATAGAAAATATTGATCCTATGGGAGTACATACGGGTGACAGTATAACTGTGGCACCAGCCCAGACGCTGACCGATCGTGAATACCAGATAATGAGGGATGCTTCCTTGGCTGTGATGCGGGAAATAGGCGTGGATACCGGTGGTTCGAACGTGCAGTTTGCCATTAATCCTGAAAATGGGAGGATGGTAATAATTGAAATGAATCCGAGGGTTTCACGTTCGAGCGCACTTGCATCCAAAGCCACTGGATTTCCAATAGCTAAGATAGCCACAAAACTTGCTATAGGCTATACCCTTGATGAGATAAGAAACGATATAACACGCGAGACTCCAGCGTGTTTCGAACCTTCAATAGATTATGTTGTGACGAAAGTGCCTCGTTTCGCATTCGAAAAATTTCCTGGTGCTGATACCACGCTTGGCACACAAATGAAATCGGTTGGCGAAACAATGAGCATTGGCAGGACTTTTAAACAATCTTTTCAAAAAGCGTTACGGTCGCTGGAAACAGGCAGAGCCGGATTCGGTGCTGATGGAAAAGATGTCCGGTTTGAGGCTATGAGTGATGATGAAATTGAAAAAGGAATCCGGAAGCCAACCGGGGATAGAATATTCATTATACGTGCGGCTTTCAAAAAAGGATGGACAATTGATAAGGTCCAAAGCCTGAGCGGTATTGATCCGTGGTTCCTGCGGCACATGCAGGAATTGGCCGCATATGAAAATGAAATAGCAGGTGCTGGCAGTATTGAAGGAATGGCAGAAGATATGGCGTTGTTTATGCAGGCAAAAGAGTTTGGATATTCTGATCGTCAAATTGCGTATCTCTTGAAGTGTTCCGAGGACAAGGTGAGAGAAGCGAGGGAAAGAAAGGGGCTTCTACCTGTTTATGGCATTGTTGATACATGCGCAGCTGAATTTGCGGCTTTTACTCCGTATTTCTATTCCACGTATGGAGTGAGTTGTGATCATCAATCCAGCGACAGGCAGAAAATCATGATTCTTGGCGGCGGCCCAAACAGGATAGGCCAGGGGATTGAATTCGATTATTGCTGTGTGCATGCGTCATTTGCTTTACGGGATGCTGGGTTCGAGACGATTATGGTCAACAGCAATCCAGAAACGGTCAGTACGGATTATGATACCAGTGACAGGCTTTATTTTGAACCGCTGACCCTGGAAGACGTGCTTCATGTCTATCGGGCCGAGAACTGTTGGGGTGCTATAGTCCAATTTGGAGGACAAACTCCTTTAAATCTGGCAAAGGATCTTGAGCGGAATGGTGTGCGCATAATAGGGACAAGCCCGGCGAGCATAGAAGCGGCTGAAGACAGGAAGTATTTTCAGGAACTGGTTGCGCGCCTGGGAATTTGTCAGCCGTCAAGCGGCGTTGCTGTCAGCATAGAGGAGGCAGAACGTGTTGCGGAAAAAATAGGATATCCGATCCTGATGAGACCATCATTTGTTCTGGGTGGACGAGCAATGGTTATTGTGCATGACGTTGAAATGCTCAGGAAATATATGGCTGAAGCAGTTGAAGTATCTCAGGATCGGCCGGTGTTGATTGATGATTATCTCGAGAATGCCATAGAGGTCGATGTTGATTGTGTGTCGGATGGAGAAGCTTCTGTCATTGGTGCAATAATGGAGCACGTGGAGTTTGCAGGTGTGCATTCCGGTGATAGCGCGTGTGAAATTCCCTCTTCATCACTTGGAGAAGAAACAAAAAACACGATACGGAAGTATACGTATGCTTTAGCACGCGAATTGAAAGTCTGCGGGTTAATGAATGTTCAATATGCTATTAAAAGCGGCGAAGTATATGTGCTGGAAGTAAATCCTCGGGCATCCAGAACCATTCCGTTCGTAAGCAAGGCTATTGGGGTGCCCCTGGCAAAGGTTGCTGCGCTGGTGATGGCAGGATTCAAACTGAAAGATATTGGGTTTACAAAGGAAATTATACCTCGTCACAAGTCGGTCAAGGAAGCGGTCTTCCCGTTCGCCAGATTTCCAGGTCTCGATGTGATATTGAGCCCGGAAATGAAGTCAACAGGCGAGGTTATGGGTATTGATTTAAATGCCGGAATGGCTTTTTTGAAAAGTCAGATGGCAGCAGGCAATTCCCTGCCTGCATCAGGGAATGTCTTTCTCAGCGTGAGGGATGCGGACAAGAGTGAAGTCGTGCCGCTGGCGGAGAAACTGGCAGCCCTTGGTTTCACGATATATTCCACATTGGGTACGAGCACCACGTTGCGGAACAATGGAATTCTAAGCCAGGCCATCTTCAGGATATCCAAAGGCAGACCTAATGTTATTGATATGATGGAAGAAAGAAATATAAGCTGGATTATCAACACGCCCACGGGCGGCGCAAGCCCGATGATAGATGAAGTCAAGATGCGTTCTTTCTCTGTGATCAGAGGAGTTCCAATTACCACTACAATTGATGGTTTGCGGGCTGCTATTAATGCGCTCGAAGCCATGAAAGAGACGTGTACAATGGAAGTGTGCAGTTTACAGGAATACCATCGGCATGCGCCTAGAATTAATTTCAATAAAATAAAAGTAAAACAATAGCATTATGGAAAACAACGACAGACCCGATTGGAGAACACAAAGAAACAAAAAGTCATTCCTGGCTCTAGAGGACGGGACTATTTTTAACGGTTATTCCGTGGGAGCC
>JAQBFJ010000241.1:0-2673 GCA_032123435.1 Verrucomicrobiota bacterium | reverse complement strand
GCCCGCCTGCGGCCTAAATTGACCAGTAACGGCGAAATAACCGGCTTCCCGCTTTCATCCGCCTCTTTTACCAGAATGTCCAAACAGGAAAAATCGTCTATTACAGTGTCATTATTTAACAGCCAGGCAAATGAAGCGCCGCTTTTTCTCGCTTCCGCTAAACCAAGGTTAGCCGCAACAGCAAAACCAACGTTATCAGGAAAACTCTTAACGGTAACTTGCGGAAATTCCTGCTTCAGAACATTAAGCGATTCTTCCGACATCCCGTTATCTATCACCAGAATATCAAAAGAGCCATAAACAAGCTTGGATACAGAACCCACACACGCCATCGTGTCGTCAATATTCCCATAATGAACCACGATGACTACAACACGTGAAGTAGAAACACTGGAAACAGACATCAATCCTCCGGATGTACCGGATTGTTGCGTATATATTCCAACACTGGATTTACCTGGTTCGTCTGCGGATGCTCCTTTAATAGACGCTCAAGACCAGGCCCTTTATAATTTTCCGTCCATGTGTCAGGGTTGTTCGGATCTATCCCGGCAGAAACTTCTTCCGGTGTAGGTTCATATTCTTCGCGAGGCATACTCAGAATATCTATACTCACTTCCTTATACACGCCAGATTCGTCACCCAAAAAGTTATCATCTGCCGGCCGCGTCGTTCCTGTACCAGCCGCTGTTTGTGACCCTGAAGCCGGAACGCCACTATCAGGAGCTCCTGTAATGCTCACAATGCACCTGCTACCATCCTTATCGAATATAACCTGTTCCCGGACAGGATCTACATTAAGAATCTTATAGCCGCCCAATTCGTCACCTTCCCTCAGCATCATGCCGTCACCAGTAGCCTTGTCAATGAGCCCGATCCTTGGAATACCGTCACCCTTTACAATAATCGCGCAAACACGGAATGGCAGACTTTCTTGTGTCGGTAGGGCCGCATGTTGTTGCGCCGGCCGCTCCGCAACCTTTTCAGATACGGCAGGCTCCATCTCGGTAACAACCTGAACGGGCGACTCCGACACAGCCGGTGTCTCTTCAACCTCAACACGCGGCGGGACCTCTCGTTCGCGGGAACAACTTAATACAACACACAAACACACCAAAACTAATAGAATATCACTAACATATTTTCTCATACTCAAACCTCTCGTTTTTATACTGACTTTAAGGCTATAGTTTTAAGCGCTGAAATTGTCAATAATAATAAGAAATTCCTCTATTACACCTGTTTAACGCCGAACACTCTAAATATAGCTTGAACTTGTTCAATACGCTATATGATTTCAAGAATAAGCAGTTATTACAAGACCCGTTTCGCCACCACACGTCACGACAAGTCTCTTGTGAAATATCAAATTGAATACACCATGAGAACAGTTGATGTTTTATTCTAAAATGTGACATATTATATTCCGGCAATTGCAACAGGAAAGGATCCAAATGAAAATACTGGTTACCGGCGGCGCTGGTTACATAGGAAGCCATACCTGCATTGAACTTGTAGCGGCAGGACATGATGTTGTTATTCTGGACAATCTAATGAATAGCAAAGCAGAAGCTGTAAACAGGGTTCGCGAACTTTCTAATAAACAAATTCCTTTCTATAAAATTGATCTACTGGATAAAACAGGTACAGAAAAAGTTTTTCAAACAGAAACAGTGGACGCTGTTATTCATTTTGCAGGCCTGAAAGCAGTTGGAGAGTCTGTCAATATCCCGCTGAAATATTACCACAACAACATCACGGGCACTCTGTATCTGTGCGAGATTATGGCGCGACACAATGTTAAACAGCTCGTGTTCAGCTCGTCAGCCACTGTTTACGGCGACCCCCACAAGGTCCCGATAATGGAAGACTTTCCACTGTCGGCGACTAATCCATATGGCCGCACAAAATTGATGATCGAAGAA
Source organism: Verrucomicrobiota bacterium (assembly GCA_032123435.1). Taxonomy (GTDB): domain Bacteria; phylum Verrucomicrobiota; class Kiritimatiellia; order UBA8416; family JAQBFJ01; genus JAQBFJ01. The sequence continues at coordinate 748 of JAQBFJ010000241.1, read as the reverse complement.
ATCCTGCGTGACCTATTCACAGCAGACAAGACATGGCGCATTTCGCTGTTGCGCTATTTCAATCCGGTCGGAGCACACAGGAGTGGACAGATAGGAGAAGATCCAAATGGAATTCCGAACAATCTTGTGCCTTATATAGCACAGGTTGCGATCGGTAAACGAAAAGAGCTTTCAGTGTATGGTAATGATTATCCAACTCCGGATGGAACCGGTGTTCGTGACTATATTCATGTTGTAGACCTGGCAATTGGACACGTTAAAGCACTTGCAAAACTTGCCGAAGAGCCCGGTGTCTATACATATAATCTTGGAACAGGCAATGGTTACAGCGTGCTTGATATGGTACAAGCATTTGAGAAAGCTTCCGGACGTCGTATTCCATATAAAATTACCGGCCGCCGCGCAGGCGACATTGCAACCTGCTATGCTAACCCCGCAAAAGCAGGAAAAGAGCTCGGATGGACTGCCAAACTCGGAATTGCTGAAATGTGCAAGGATACCTGGCGCTGGCAAAGCCAGAACGTCAACGGCTATGAATAATTCGAATATTGCAGAACAATCCTTTTCTCACCACGGAGCAGGTCACGAAGACACAGAGAAAAACTTTCTCTTTTTCTCTTCTCTTGTTCCGCACTCTCTTTACATCCCAAATGGAACAGTACCGGCATAGCCGAACGTTTCCGTAGTAAACCCGGCGGTGCTCTGCATCAGATACCATGAGCCGGCAGGCTGACCGTAGAGGCCTACG
>JAQBFJ010000240.1:0-22236 GCA_032123435.1 Verrucomicrobiota bacterium | reverse complement strand
GTTAGGCGTTGAGTGGTTATTGTCGGATGATTGGGAACTGGCCCAGAAGAAGGGACAGGAAAACCTGCCGCTTGGTGCCCGGCAAAGGATAAAAGTGGGCGCCAATGCGCAGGCAGGCGGCTTTACGTTGGGGAATAGGTTTGTCCGTGATTTGCAGTTAGGCGCGGAAGGCATACCTGTGGCTGATGGAATTTTAAGTTTGGCGACGGTTCTGACAAATCCAGAGCTCAGAATGATCCTTCACTTATTGGAACAGAAAGGCAACGCTGATCTGTTGTCTGCACCGAAGGTAACCACGAGATCTGGTTCTGAAGCCACGATTAAAGTGGTCGAGGAGTACATTTATCCTACGGAATTTGAGGTTACGGAAGTCACTGGCAGAGACACGTTCGGCAACGCTACGATTATTGGAGGCATAGTAGAGCCGGGCGCTTTTGAAACTCGTGAAGTGGGTGTTATTCTCCAGGTCACTCCTGAAGTGAGCACGGAAACAGCTGGATCTATGATAGATCTTAGCCTCGCGCCCCAGGTGGTTACAGAGCCGAGATGGAAGAACTATGGGACCGTTTATACTGATCAGAATGGCAATGAACAGCAGTTAAATATGGAACAGCCATTCTTCCATACGAGAGAGATCATAACGCAGATTTCTATTTATAACGGCGCGACAGTGGTGATGGGCGGGATGATTAACGAACGGCGCGTGTCGGTTGATGATAAAGTACCGTTCCTTGGCGATCTGCCTCTTATCGGCAGGTTGTTCCGAAGCACCTATGATAAGAGCGAAAAACGGAATCTGCTTATTTTTGTAACCGCAAGGCTGGTTGATCCTGCGGGTAAGCCTCTTGGCACAAAAACCACATTGGACACTGTGCAGGCTGGAAGTAATAGATAATTTTCTGATGTCTTTCAAGAAACTGATCCTTGTCGACGGCATGGCCGTTTTATATCGTGCTCATTACGCAATCCGTGAACTTTCCACCAGTTCAGGGAAGCCAACGAACGCGGTATTTGGTTTTATCCGGATGCTGATGCAGGTCAGGAAGATATGGGAGCCATCACATTGGGTAGTGGTGTTTGACGGTGGGATCCCGAAAGAACGGATGGATCTGTTGCCCGAATACAAGGCGCAAAGGCCGGCTATGCCCGATATTTTAAGAGAGCAGATTAGTTCTGTGGAGCAATATCTTGACTGTGCCGGCATTAAACGTGTGCGGCAGGATGCTACTGAGGCCGATGATCTGTTGGCTTCTATTGCTGTATGGGCTGAACCTGATGTTGATGAAGTATTGATAGCCACCAATGATAAAGATTTGTATCAACTTGTTAATGTCAAAACAAAGATAATAACGATTGGCGGTAAAAACGTTTTAATGGGTACTGAAGATGTTCGGGCCAAAACCGGTGTTAATCCGGACCAGATAGTGGAATGGCTGGCGTTGACAGGTGATAGTTCCGATAATATTCCTGGTGTGCCCGGGATTGGGCCCAAGACGGCCGCAGATTTATTGAACAAGTTTGGATCACTTGCCGGTTTATGGGCGCATCTCGAGGAGTTGGACAAGGAAAGACTTAGAATAGCGCTGACGAACAACGAGGATATATTAAGGCGCAATGTGGCCATGATGAGGCTGAATATGGATCTGGTATGTCCTTTAATATGGGCTGATATTGAGGTGAAAAAGCCTGATACGGCGCGTCTGCTGGAGTTGATGGAGGAGCTGGAGTTTGATTCTATGGCGCGGGAACTCAGGCAAAAGGAATTATTTACAGGATAGATTAAAAAAAGCTTATAAGAGTTTGACATTAGAAGGAGATTTGCTTAACTTTGTTTTAGTCTTGGTGCGTAATCGGCTTTTGCCAGGTGCTTATAGTCGTTCTATCGCCAATCTAGAGATCCTATTATATTATTTTCAATTGCACTTGATGTCGGTTTTACCGGCGGAAGGTGATTACACTTCTAAAATTTCATGACAAGAATAGCTGTCACGGGTGGTATTGCCTGCGGCAAAAGCCTTATTGGTTCGTTTTTGCCGAAAGAGGGCCTCGTCGTATGCGATGCAGATGAACTGGCGCGTGAACTTATGATGCCGGGTGAGCCGGTTTTTACGCAGGTGGTAAAGGTTTTCGGGAAAGAAATTCTGAATGCGGAAGGGGGAATTGACAGGAAAGCGCTTGGAGACAGGGTGTTTTCGAACGGATCTGAACGTTTGAAGTTGAATGCGATTGTTCACCCTGAGGTAAAAAGGGCGTGGGAAAGGATTACAGCCGGCTCCGGTTCTTTTGTCGTGAACGTGCCGTTGCTTTATGAGGTCGGGGAAGGTGAAGGATGGGACGCGGTCATATGTGTATATGCTTCGGAACTTCTTCAGACGCAGAGATTAATTCAACGCGGATTATCCATGGAAGGCGCGAAGGCAAGAATTGCGGCCCAGATGCCGATAGTGGAAAAAATGGTTAGAGCGGATTATGTGATAATAAACAATGGTTCCATGGAAGTTTTAAAGGAACAAACAGTTAGAATATGGGAAAATATTCTGGAGAGTAAATATGGTAGAAAGACAGGATGACTCACGCAGGATGCAGAGACAAGGTCACGGTTCATACAATCGGGGACAAGGAAGGCGCAGGCCTGTCTCCAATGGAAGGAGCAATGTGGTGCCGGGCGATAATAGTGCAAATACTGTGGTCAGTACAGTCACCAACAGTAATGAGCGCGCCGGTCAAACATTGAATCTTTGTGATTTGCAGGACAAGACTGTTCCTGAACTGCATGCTATGGCGGAGAGCTATGGATTAATTGAAATGGGCGCTCCGCATAAACACGAATTCATTTTTGAGATTCTAAAGGCGCACGCCGATCAAGGCGGTGTGATTTTGGGCCGTGGTGTTCTGGAAATACTTCCGGATGGTTTCGGTTTTCTCAGGTCACCGCATAGTAATTATTTGCCGTGCCCGGAAGATATTTATGTTTCGCCGTCCCAAATTCGCCGTTTGGGGTTGAGGACGGGGGATCTTGTGGATGGCGAAATCAGGCAGCCTAAGGATAAAGAGAGATTCTTCGCATTATTGAAGGTGTCGAAGGTAAACGAAGATGATCCGGAAAAGTGCCGTGCCAAAGTCCCGTTTGAAAATCTAACGCCGCTGTTTCCTGACGTACGTCTGGATCTCGAGACGGATGACGCCGATCCTTCAATGCGAGTGATGAATATATTCACTCCTATTGGAATGGGGCAAAGGGGTTTGATCGTTGCGGCTCCTCGTACAGGAAAAACGGTGCTCCTGCAGAAGATGGCAAACAGTATTTCCAAAAACCATCCGGATGTTTATCTTATCATTCTGCTTGTTGGAGAGCGTCCTGAGGAAGTGACCGATATGACAAGGAATACTTCAGCCCATGTGCTTAGTTCAACGTTTGATGAAGCGGCGGAACGGCATGTTCAGGTTGCGGAACTTGTTATAGAAATGGCAAAACGTATGGTTGAATGCGGTAAGCATGCCGTGATTCTTCTTGACAGTATTACTCGTCTGGCGCGTGCATATAACGAGATTCAGCCGCATAGCGGCAAGATATTGTCAGGTGGTGTTGATGCCAATGCGCTGCATAAGCCGAAACGTTTTTTTGGTGCAGCACGTAATATCGAAAATGGCGGCAGTTTGACTATAATTGCTACCGCGCTGGTGGAAACCGGCAGTAGAATGGATGATGTAATATTTGAAGAATTCAAAGGAACTGGCAATATGGAATTATGTCTTGATAGAGCTCTTGTGGATAAGCGCGTATTTCCGGCAATAAATATAGAAAGATCAGGCACTCGCAAGGAAGAATTGCTCCTGCATCCTGATGAGTTGGAAAAAATATGGATATTAAGACGCGCAATTAACGGAGTTCCGCCGGTAGAAGCGATGGAAATGCTCATTAAAAGGATGAAAAAAACAAAAAGTAATGCAGAGTTTCTAATGGCGATGAAAGAATAGAGATGTTTTGTAATTATTTGTATGGTTTTATCTGAAAATGAAAAGGAAAAGGAAAAGGCATGATGAAGGTTAAGCTGAGCGCGGGAGAAGGTGCGTGCCGCAAGATTCTTAATATAAGTGTTCCGGCTGATATGATAAGTCCTGAATATGATAATGTGGTTTCCGCTTATGCGAAAACAGCAAAAATCAAGGGGTTCAGACCGGGTAAAGCACCGCTGGATGTTATTGAACGGCATTACGCCAAGGAGATTGAAGAGGAATCCAAGAGCAGGCTTTTACCCAGATTTTACCATGATGCGTTGAAGAAGGAAGATATCCAGCCTGTTGCCGTTATTGATGTTCAAGATGTGTCTTTTGACAGGGGGAATGGCATGACTTTCAATGTAACTGTCGACCTTGCTCCTTGTTTCAAGTTGCCACGTTATAAAAAAATTACAGTAAAACAGAATGAAGTCAATATTACTGAAAAGGACGTGGAAGATTCAATGCAAAGGATTATGGACCAATCAGCTCGTTTTGAAGATGTGACCACGAGCCGGCCTGTGAAGGAAGATGATCTCCTTTTAATTGATTACTGCGGAGAAATAGACGGCAAGGCTGTTAAAGAAATTGCTTCTGACTGTGCCGGTCTTGGCGAAGGAAAAGATTTCTGGGTCTTGCTGGGCAGACAGGATTTTCTGCCGGGGTTCAGCGCGGAGCTGAAAGGGATGGCTGTAGATGAAAAAAAGACGATAAAAGTATGTTTTCCCGATAAGTATCATGTTGCGAGCATCGCGGGTAAGGACGCATTATACAATGTACACGTCAAGAAAATCAGAGAAAAAATAATGCCGGAACTGAATGAAAAGTTTCTGAAGGAATTTGAAGTTGATTCGGAACAGGCATTAAGGGAAAAGGTGCGTCAGAAATTGAAAGAAAATGCCATGGCGCAGGAAAAAGAACGGATGCGCGGGGAAATAGCCTCATTCCTGCGTGAAAAAATCTCGATGGAACTTCCTGTCTCTATTGTTAATCAGGAAACACAGTTGGCTGCCAGGAATATTATCAGCAGAATGGTCGAAGGAGGGAGTTCGTCTGAACAGTTGGAGAAACGCAGGGAAGAGATTATGACGACTGCCGCTAAGTCATCCTCGGAACGGGTCAAGCTTTCGTATATTCTTGAAAAGATAGCGGATGAAGAGAAAATTCAAGTTGAAGAAAACGAAATTGAAGATCATATTAAGGGATTGTCTGGTTATTACGGAGTGTCGCCGGAAAAGCTTAAGGCTGAGATTGAGAAAAATGACGGCATGGAACGGCTGAAGAAGGATGTTCGCGGCGAGAAGACGCTGAATTTCCTGCTTGAACATGCTAAAATTAAGAAATAGGAGCTAGTGCGTTATGAAGGAGTTTAATCAACTTATACCCATGGTTGTGGAGCAAACCGGGCGGGGAGAAAGAGCGTATGATATATTTTCACGATTGTTGAAAGACAGAATCATTTTTATCGGGTCTGCCATTAATGATGAAATCAGCAATCTTATTGTTGCGCAGTTGTTGTTTCTCCAGGCGGAGGATGCGGAGAAGGATGTGAATATGTATGTTAATTCGCCAGGTGGTTCAGTCACTGCGGGCATGGCAATTTATGATACAATGCAGTTTCTGAAGTGCGATGTTGCCACTTACTGTGTGGGGCAGGCATCAAGTATGGGCGCATTATTACTGGCGGCTGGGGCGAAAGGTAAGCGTTACGCATTGCCTAATGCCAGGATTATGATTCATCAGCCTTGGGGCGGAGTACAGGGACAGGCTTCGGATATCAGTATTCAGGCAAAAGAAATCCTGAGATTGCGTGACAGAGTGAACGAAATTCTGGCTGATCATACAGGCAAGTCTTTGTCCGATGTTGCCTCAGATACTGACAGAGATTTTTTTATGTCGGCAATTGAAGCAAAGAATTACGGATTAGTCGATCAGGTTGTCTCCAGCAGGAACGTTAATAGAAAAAAGAAAAAATGAGTTGGAAATGACAGACAGACAGAAAAAATGTTCGTTTTGCGACAAGAGCCGGGCTGAAATAGGTGAACTCATCGAAGGTCCGGGCGTTAATATATGCGACGAATGTCTGGAGTTATGCAGCTCCGCGCTTGCTGATAAGGCGCAGGGCAATCAGAAAGAATTAATTACGTCGTTGAATGTGCCAAAGCCGCATGAGATCAAAGCGTTCTTGGATGAGTATGTTGTTGGACATGAATACACTAAAAAGGTTTTGGCTGTGGCGGTTCATAATCATTATAAACGCCTGAAACAAAACATTCATTTTGCCGAAGATGATGAATTTGGCAATGTTGAAATGGAAAAGAGCAATATTTTGCTCATTGGTTCCACGGGTAGTGGAAAAACATTATTGGCCAGAACTCTGGCTCGGATGCTGGATGTGCCGTTCGCAATAGCTGACGCTACAACTCTTACTGAAGCGGGTTATGTAGGAGAAGACGTGGAGAACATATTGCTGACTCTTTTCCGTAATGCGAATAATGACATTTCGCGCACAGAGATGGGGATTATCTATATTGATGAAATAGACAAGATTAGTCGAAAAACGGAAAATGTTTCTATTACTCGCGATGTTTCCGGCGAGGGAGTACAGCAGGCGTTGCTCAAGATCGTGGAAGGTACTATGGCTAACGTTCCGCCCGGCGGAGGACGCAAGCATCCACAACAGAACTATATAAAAATCAATACGGAACATATTCTGTTTATTTGCGGAGGCGCGTTCGTGGGTCTGGAGGATATCGTTTCACGTCGTATTGGCGGCAAAACACTTGGGTTCGGGAAACAGGATTCAGTGGCAGTTGATGTTGAAAATAAAAATTGGGGCAACCATGTGGCGCCGGAAGACTTGATCAGATATGGATTGATCCCTGAACTGGTGGGACGATTGCCGATCGTTACCGCTCTGGCTGATTTAACCGAAAAAGATCTTGTTCGTATAATGACTGATCCCAGGAATTGCATGGTGCGTCAGTATCAAAAACTGCTTGCCATGGAGGGTATTTCTCTTTCATTTACCAACAGTGCCTTAAGGGAGTTGGCAAAAATTGCCTTGAAAAGAAAAACCGGCGCGCGCGGACTTAAGGCAATTGTGGAAAAAATCATGCTTGATGTCATGTTTGACGCACCAACCGATGCTAAAGGCGGGACCATTCGAGTTACGAAGAGCATGGTGCATGAACAACGTGCTTTTGCGGAGGAAAAGAAACGCAGAATCGCGTGAGAGAAAGTTTTGACAGGATAACAGGATTTACTAGATTTAGATGGTTCAAGAAATCTGGATAAAAATATCCGTAGATTTCTTGAACAGTTTTTCTGATGGGGATGATTGTTGTTTAACTACGCCGAGGCGTGGAAGATCAAAGTTTGTATTTAGTGAATCAGAAACGGTCGTTAAATATCAATAAAGTTATCAGTTTATTGATATTTAACGGATCCAATCCCTTTTAAAATCCTGTCTTATCCTGTAATCCTGTCAAAAAAACTCTCCCTTGCGGTTGCCTGCCCAACATCCTTACTGATTTTCATAAAATATGCGGGCTAAACTTCCTTAAGTCCGCCTATGGGCTCATTGCCAGGGCCGAGAATAAGGACGAGAGGGTGATGACTCGCGACATCGTTTTCCGGTATCATCGCAAAACTGAAAATTATAAGACGGTTGCCAACTGCCCCTTTGTGCGCGGTCGCGCCATTCAGGCATATTTGCCTTGATCCGGATTTTGCCGGAATAGCGTAAGTTTCAAATCGTTCTCCGTTTGTAATGTTTGCCACGAGGATTTTTTCGTAAGGCCGCATTTTGACCGTTTCCATAAGATCCTGATCAATGGTAAGACTGCCTTCGTAATTTATTTCGACATCTGTTACAGTGGCATTGTGCAATTTCGATTTGAGCATCTGTAATAGCATTTATGCTTCCCTTCGTTTTTCGTAATCAAGGGAAACTAAGCTATGTGTGGCTGGAGTGCAAGCAGGAATTATTATTCCTGGTTTCGTTTTTCGACTTGAGCAGTAAGCCATGCAAGAAGTTCTTCGCGGTTTTTGAAATGATCCTCTAATTGCGCGTCATAGGCTGTTTTCAGCCATGTGCCCAATTCGGGGCTCTCTGACATGCCAAGTTTTAACATATCATCGCCAGTTATCCAGCGAGGCGGCAGGGGTTGATCATTTTCGAATTGCTTTTGTATGTTTTTGAGAAACTCGTAGTTTTCTATGCTTCCGTGGCTTGCCATGCAGTCAAGCTTGTGAAGTTCAAGTTCGACAGGGAAAGTAGGCGCTCCTATCATTTTACGCAGTGTGGATGTCTTCATTTTCTGAACATCCTTAAAGCGCATGTGATTATGTATGCAGTAGGTAATACCATCGATATGTTCATTCGAAAGGCGGAGTTTTCGCAGTATTGTTTTTGCGAGCTCACTTCCTTCTTCGGCGTGACCGTCAAAACGTATTCGGTCGTCAGCATTGCGTGCTGTTGATGGTTTCCCTATATCATGCAGAAGTACCGCATATGCGAGTATTACGGCTGGAGTTTGCATCATGTTAAGCATCAAAACTGTGTGTTCAAACACGTCACCTTCCGGATGAAATTCCGGTGGCTGCGCTTGACCTTTCATTTTCGATACATCCGGCAGGATTTCATCAAGTAATCCCAGTTGATCAAGCATGACTAGAGAATCACCGGGTTTGAGTGATTCTGTAAGGATTCTGGTTAATTCTTCCTGAACACGTTCCATGCTGATTCTGGAAATCAATTGGGCATTTTGTTTTATTGCTCGGGCAGTTTCAGGTTCTATTGAGAACCCAAGTGTGCCGGCGAAACGAATGGCCCGAAGCATGCGCAGGAAATCCTCCGTGAAACGTTCGTCCGGGTTCCCAACGCATCGTATTGTGCGTTTCTTGATATCAGCATGTCCGTTTTGATAATCGTGAAAAACGTCGGTTGTAGGGTCATAGAATATGGCGTTAATCGTGAAATCGCGGCGGGCAGAATCGGTTTCTGGATCCGTAAAGGACACTTCTTCCGGTCTGCGTCCGTCCTGGTAGCTGTGGTCTTTCCTGAATGTTGCTATTTCGAAAAAACAGTCTTCGATCGGTGCTCTTATAACGCCAAACGCTTTGCCGACAGCAATGGATTCTGGAAATAATGTCTGCACGTCTTCAGGTAATGCGCTGGTGGCAATATCATAATCCTTGGGCGTCTTGTTCATAAGAATATCACGCACACAGCCGCCAGCCCAGAATGCGGTATGACCGGCGGACTGAAGTCTTTTCACAGCCTGCCGGGCAAGTTGTTCTGTGTGTTCTGGACTGTTTGTCATAGGTGGTTCCTCAGGTAATGGACGGTAGCAATTGTCTGAACAGCGCGGTCATGGCTGGTTGGGCATTGTGTGTATTTGTTATCACATCTTCGTGAGACAAGGTTTCGCGCGCGATGCCCGCTGCATAATTGGTAATGCATGATATTGCAGCCACATTTAAGCCAATTGCGTTTGCAAGTATGGCTTCCGGGACAGTTGACATGCCCACGGCGTCTGCGCCCATCAGGCGAAGCGCGTTTACTTCGGCTGGAGTTTCGTATGTTGGACCGCATACCGCCGCATAGATGCCGTGTGTTAATGGGATGTTCAGCGTTTGGGCCGATCGATCAATTGATTGTCTTACCTTTTCGTTATAGACGCGTGTCTGATCAGGGAAGCGCGGGCCGAGCAGGGGATCATGCGAGCCTTGCAGTGGATTGACGCCCATCGCGTTGATATGGTCGTCTATTACCATGAGACTGCCGGTATTCAAGTCGGACCGTATTCCGCCGGCGGCATTGGTGAGAATCAATGTGCTTACCCCAAGTTCGGCGCATAGCAGAATGGGCAGGGCTACCGGTTCCCAGCCGGCACCTTCGTACCAATGACGGCGGCCCTGAAAGAACATTATTTGAGAACCGTTATGTTCGGCGACTATCAAGCGTCCTTCGTGGCCTTTTACCTGTGTTGAGCCGAGACAGGGCACTTTGGCGTAGGGTATGGAATGTATTTCTGAAAAAGTGGATACAACACAACCCCATCCGGACCCCAGAATGACGGCGGTGGTCGGTGCTGTGTCAGGCAGTAATGCTTTTGTTTTTTTAACCGCTTCGTTAAGAAGAACAATATTCATGATTAAGCTTTCCGGTCGTTTTTAATGACCATTATTAAGTGTCTAATTATTTTGTCAATAATGTTGATGTTCAGTAATATATAGCTGAATCTGGTGTGAGGATACTTTAAAACGATATAAATTCGGGTGCAATCGGTGGAAAAGGGCGGATATTTCAATAGTAACGAAGTGTCATTGGATAATTGGCATGATTGGCGCTGGCAAGTTGAGAACAGCCCGGATTGTTGTGATTTATTAAGGGGGGCGGGTTGTTTTGATCGGACTGCATTGACTGATCTCAATAAAGTGGCGGAGTGTTATCCGTTTCGTGTTACGCCTTATTACTGTTCGCTTATAGATTGGAATAACCCCTGTGATCCGGTCCGGATTCAGTGTGTACCCGATACGAAAGAACTGGATGTTAATGATGCCGGATCCTGTGATCCTTTTCTGGAAATGGAGCGGATGCCGGTTCCTGGTCTGATTCATCGTTTTAAGGATCGTGTTCTTGTTGTTGCCTTGAACAGATGCGCGGTCTACTGCCGGCATTGTACACGTAAGAATACTTTAAACAAGTTAACGGGCAATCATTCCAAAAGTTATTTCGAACCGATGATTGAATATGTTAAGGGCAGAACGGAGGTTAGAGAAGTTATTATTTCCGGTGGTGATCCGCTTTTAATGGATATTTCGCTGTTAGATTGGCTTTTGAATGTTTTTCACGAAGTCAAGCATGTGGAGGTGCTCCGATTGGGAACGCGTGTTCCGGTGGTATTACCGATGCGTGTTGACGAGGAATTATGCGGAATGTTGGCAAAGCATCGTCCGATATGGGTAAACACGCAGTTTAATCATCCCGTGGAGATCACTGACGAAGCTGTAAAGGCATGTGATCTGCTGTTGCGGCACGGTATTCCCGTTTCCAATCAAGCCGTATTGTTGCGCGGGGTCAATGATTCCATTGAAACCATGAGCAAGTTGTGCAATATGCTTCAAAAGCACATGATAAGACCTTACTATGTCTTTCAATGTGATCCTGTTAAGGGCGTTGGATACTTGCGCACGCCGCTTGCGGTGGGGGCTGAAATCGAGGAAGCAATGAGAACTATGGTGGGAGGGTTATCTTTACCCAGATTTGTTGCCGATATTCCGGGAGAGCAGGGGAAGGTCATGTTAAGCGTTATTGACTCCGGTGATCAGATGCGTTTAACTTAAGTAAATGTGGGGTGACATGAAGGCGATTACATACATTATTTCAGGCGTTATTCTTATAATACTTGTGCCGATTGCTCTGTTTTTGGGATTTTTACATACTAATTCGATGCCGAAGCTTTACAGGTCTGCTGTTTTGATGCAGATGGTTTCGGATTCAGCGGCATCGGTTGATAGTGGATCAGCGGCGGCGGATATAGTTTCCGCATACGCGGAACATATAAAGTCTGACCTGGTTCTGGAGCAGGTGGTTTTGAATCTGGGTTTGGCAGGGAGGGCAGGGCAAATATTTAATGGCGTCGGCGGGTCCATGTCGGCGTCATCTGCGGCGAAGCTTTTGTCTGCAAATATTGAAGTGATGGTTTTGCCGGGTGAGGATGGGCGGATTAAAATAACCGTTCGTTCGCTGGATGCGGATGGCAGTGCGCAGATAGCGAATGAGATATTTACTTGTTACAGTGGTTATTGTGAGTCGAACAGTGTGTTTGGTCGTGTCGCGCTGGTTCTTGTGAAATCTGCTGAACCTGCGGAAATGTTCTGCATGTCCGGCTTTATTATAAATATGAGCGTTGCCTGTCTGTTCTCTGTATTTGTCGGGATAATTGGAATGGTGTTATTTGTTAAAGGTGTTAAACTAAAGGTCATGCAGACGCGCACGGGCTGATAATTGCGCTTAGGAATTGATATGGAAGCTTTAATAAGATACTTAAAAATACTCTCCGAAATGACTTCCAGTAATCTTGGTCAGTCATTGATTATACTTGTGTTATTCTGGCTTTTGAAAACAGTAACCTGCTTGCTGGCACAACGAAAGATTAAAGATCCAGGCAGGATTTATCATTTGCGGCGTGTAATTGTTTACACATATTCTTTCATAGCCATATTTTTGATCGGCCGGATATGGATCAAAGGGATAGGTTCCATAGCGACTTTTCTTGGTTTAGTCAGTGCTGGTCTGACAATTGCATTACGTGATTTAATTGCGAACATTGCCGGCTGGTTTATTATAATATGGCGTAAGCCGTTTTTGGTGGGGGAACGGATTCAGATAGGAACGCTGGCTGGTGATGTTATTGATGTCAGGCTGTTGGAATTCAGCATAATAGAAATTGGCAACTGGGTTGATGCGGAACAGAATACAGGAAGAATAGTTCATGTGCCCAATTCAATGATTTTACGCGAGCCGTTGGCAAACTATGAGACTGGTTTTGAATACATATGGAATGAAATCCCGGTTTTAATAACTTTTGAGAGCAATTGGGAAAAGGCAAAGGGGATTCTTTCTGACATTGCCCGTGATAAAGCCGAGCCTCTTTCCGCTGGCGCCGAACAGCAGATTCGGCGCGCGGCGATGAAATATTTCATTTATTTCAAAATATTGACACCTATAGTTTACACTTCCGTCAGGGACAACGGGGTCTTGCTGACCATTCGTTACATAGTAAAGCCGCGTGGTCGTCGTGGTTCTGAGGAGGAGGTATGGGAGTCTATCCTCAGAGAGTTTGCCAAGCATGATGATATAAGTTTGGCATATTCCACAACCAGGTTTTACCAGGGACCGGAAACGCATGGAGCGTCAGCCAACAAATTTTGAAAGAAGAGTTTACAATGTGGTAAAGCGCGTGCCGCGCGGCCGTGTAACAACATACGGGCTTTTGGCGCGTGAGGTTGGGTGTGGTTCATGTCGCGCGATAGGGCAGGCGTTGAAACGCAATCCATATGCTCCTCGAATTCCATGTCATCGTGTGATAGCGTCTGATTTGACTATAGGCGGCTATGCGGGTTGTACGAATGGTAAGCAAATTGACAAGAAACTGGCGTTGTTAAAGAAAGAAAAAATATTGTTCCGTTGTGGCAAGTTGATTGATTCTAATAGAATTTACCGTTTCCAAAACCGTTAAAGTATGCTTATATATTAATTGCTTCTAATTTGTTCATATCGTGGATTAAAGGTACCTGTAGCTCAATTGGATAGAGCACCTGACTACGGATCAGGAGGTTGGGGGTTCGAGCCCCTCCAGGTACGCCATTTATTTTGGCCTGACTCGCGCGGAATTGGATGGAGTGTTCTTCGGGAACGGTATGAAACTTCTGAAACAAGTGATGAACGGAAAACGGATAAGGGAAACGGAACTTTCATAGGGTTTTGCGTGGCCGGGCGGGCCAATGGGCCGGCATAACGAAAATGATCTGGCGATGAAACTCTTATACAAAGACGACTGGGAGGAGGCAGAAGAACGGTACAGGCTATGGTGGAACCGGGAGTACTTCGGCCGGTGCGCCATGTGGGTGACTGCACCGCGTGATAACGCGCCGCCTTTATCTCCTCCGCCTGAACCCGCCGATCCGCAGAATAAGTGGACCGATCTTAAGTATCTATTCGCCGCATGCGAGTATTCGCTGAGCCGGACATTCTTCGGAGGGGAGGCCTTTCCGATATGGGAGTACGGTTATCCCGGAAGAGAAAATATTGGCGTGTTTCTTGGATGCAATGTGGCACTAATGCCCACTACGGGCTGGCTGGATCCCATACTTGAAGATGAGCGGCTGGAAGTGAGACACCTGCGCATCTCGGAAGACAACCGCTGGTGGCGTTTTACCCTCGGCGCGCACGAAATGGCGGCAAGTATGGCGAAAGGGAAGGCTATACCTACCACGGGGGCTTTTGGGGGCGTTGGCGATTCTCTCGCTTGGTTGAGAGGAACGGAACGCCTACTCATTGATTGCGTGGAACAACCGGATCGCGTTCGAGACGCGGAGGAATACCTGTTGGATGTATGGATCGAGGTATTTGAGCGTCTTCACGGTATTCTGAGTGAAAGCAGAAACGGATCTGGAGGATGGTTCCCATTGTGGGCGCCCGGCAGGTTCTACGCAATTCAGAATGATTTTTCGTTTAACGTAGGCCCTGACATGTTTCGCGAGATTTTTCTGCCGGTGATACGGCGCCATACAGAATTTCTTGATCAAAGCATTTACCATGTGGACGGGGTCGATGCGTTTCGCCATGTGGATGCACTGCTTGAACTGCCACGTCTTGGTGCACTGCAAATTCTCCCGGGGGAGGGTAAACCAAGTCCGTTGAAGTATATGCCGGTGTTAAAGAAGGTCCAAACGGCCGGAAGGAACCTGCATATCATGATTCCGCCTGATGAAGTACGAGACGCGCTGGATAATCTTTCCGCGCGTGGGCTTTTCATACATACCTGGACCGAAACCGAAAGCGAGGCCAGGAATTTACTTAAGAACGCAGAAAAATGGTCGCATGACCGGGGATAAGAAAAATGAATAAACGAAAGTTGTCTAAATCAATATCAAAGAAGTCAAAGACGGGCTGTCGTTCCACGCCGTTCTTTACAAAAGCCTTTGAAGCTGTGCCGCCGGAAGAGATGGAAGCATTCTACCGCACGGTATTTATGCATATGGATTCTACGTATGCTTGCGATCTGAGGGCGAAATATTACTCAACACGTTTACGTCGCATGGGTTCGAACGTCAGGATAGGTTGCGGGGTAAGGATTTTCAATCCGCAGTATGTGTCGCTGGGCGATAACGTCAGTATTGGTGACAACTGTGCCCTTATTGCCAGTTCTGAACGTGGTATAATTCTACAAGATGGCGCGACACTGAAATATGGCGTGTATCTGGACACAGAAAGTGATAAGGGCTATATTGATATCGGCGAGAGGGTATATATTGGCACGCGCTGTTGTCTGCACGGACATATGGGGCTGGAGATCGGCGAAGATACTCTCCTTGCCCAAAATGTTACCATTACACCGTTTTCTCACCATTTTGACGATACGAAACAGGCTATTATTAAACAAGGTGGTCACAGCCGTAAAATAACTATCGGCCGTGACTGCTATCTGGGAAAATGCACATGTGTCTTGTATTCGGCTGATATTGAGGATGGCTCAGTTGTCGGGGCGGGGGCCGTGGTAGTGAAAACAATACCAGCATATTCGGTTGCTGTCGGCGCTCCAGCGCGTGTCATTCGCAGACGCGGATCAAAAAGAAAAAAATTATAGGTAGTGAGGATCCGGCTTCTTCGCCAGAGGACGGGCATGTGCCGGGACAAAAAGAGAGATTGTCTCGGATGTTCGATCCATGACAACCTCTGGTTTTGTTCTTTCCGCTTGCCCTGCGTAGATTGAAGAGCGGAGAAGGGCGTTCTCGGGAACTCCAGCGCGGGGGCGCGGGTGGTGTGGTAAGAAGAAAGATGTTTACCACGTATGGCAGGGCTCGGGTTTCGGTAGTTGTGAACGAGATTATTTATCCCATTTTCCGGCGTGCTCGCCCCATTTGTCTGTTTCTATCTTTTTCAAGCGCTTAAGGAATTTAATTAATATAACGGGCAGTATTCCACCTATGATCAGACATGTTGCCAGCATTGCTATTATACGTCCCATTCAGAAGACATACCAAAATGGTCTAATTCTGTCCAGATATCTTATTTTATGAACAGGCTGTTATGTATCAATTTGAGCGCGTAATGCTTTTGCCAAGTCCGTTATTTGGTATGGTTTTGGCAGCCATCCGGCGCCCATGTGTAAGGCTGTTTGAATTCTCTTGGTAGGTGCATAGCCGCTTGAGATTATTATTTTTTGATCGGGGTAAATGGCTTTGATTGTTTTCATGGTATCAAGGCCGTCAAATCCGTCTTTCATTATCATGTCAATGATGATTAGGTCGAAAGGGCAAGACTTGTCGCCATGCACAGTGCTTTTGCTCTTAATCAGATCTAGGGCGGCATGTCCATCAGGCGCGGCGGCCATTGTATATCCAAGCTTTTTTAAGAACCTTTCCGCCATTGTTATGAGAGAAGGTTCATCATCGACAATCAGGACATGTTCGGTTCCGCCGTGATATGTCTCTTCGGTTTTTTCTGTTGTTGTATTTATGACGTCTGTTTCAACTGCTGGGAAATAAATTGAGAATATTGATCCTTTTCCTGATCGACTTTTTATATCCAGGAATCCATGGTGATCTTTTATGATACCTTGTACAACAGTGAGCCCGAGTCCGGTTCCGCTTGCAGAGCCTTGTTTTTTATGAGTGAAGAACGGTTCGCATATCTTGGCTAAATTGTCCGACGTTATGCCTATGCCGTTGTCTTCCACCTGAAGCAGTACATATTCGCCCGGAGGTATTACTTCGAATCCGTTCATTGGTCCATTTAAGGAAACTGAGGATGTTCTGATTGTGAGTCTTGCTTCGACTTGGGGATCCACAGTCAGGCTGTCGTCTATGGCTTCCAATCCGTTTCGCATCAGGTTGCATAAAATGCGGAATAAATGTGAGGATGATGCCGAGATAGAGGGTAAACCGAAGGCCATATTTGTTTCGATAACAACATGTTTTCTAACACCGGTCATTTCAATGAACTCTTGGGATTTCATAAAAGCCGTGACTATGCTGTTGATATCATCGTCGGAAAAAACATAGGTAGTGCGCCTGCTGAGGGCCAGCATGTCGCCCACGATGTTGACCGCTCTTTCAATTGATGCTTTCATCAGCTGGAGGTCATCCTTCAGCTGGCTGGCCGTCGCGCATGAGGTTTCGCATGTTTTCAAGTCATCCAGCATGACGTCGGGAAGTCCGAACACAGGGGTTAATATATTGTTCAGATCGTGAGCTACACCGCCTGCCAATCTGCCCAGCTGTTCGATTTTCTCGGATGTTGCCAGTTTTTTTTCCAGTTCCTTGTTTAATGATTTTAGTCTATGATGTTCAACAGCTTTAGTAACGGCTCTGGTCACCATGGTTCCGTTCTCGAACGGTTTAATGAGGTAATCATTGGCTCCGAGTTTAAGTGTTTCAATGGCTGATTGTATGCTGCTATGGCCGGTAATCATAATGACAGGAATCTCTGAATTCTTGCGTATATGTTCCAGTAATGCGATGCCGTCCATGCACGGCAGGCATATATCTGTTACTACAGCGTCAATACTGCTGGATTTCAGTATTTCAACAGCCTGTTCAGCTTCAGTGCATTGTGTGACAGTAATGCCTTCACATTCAAGGCTCATGGCAATGAACCCGCGACAATCGTTGTCGTCTTCCACCAAGAGTATGTGAATGTTTGAATCAGTTGTTTTATTAGTCATATATTGCACTATCCAAGATGCAGTTAAAACTTAATAGAAAAACTCTAGGTAGGATATATTGAAAGAAAGACATAGTCAAGGAAGCAAAAGTTGCGTTGTAATACCGATTGCAATATACAAGTATTTATGCGACATTTATGTAAATTGTAGGTTAAAGTAAGGCAAGGTGGCTGTCATATGGCGCGGATATTGTTAGTAGATGATGATAAGGGCATTGTGGAAGTGTTGAGCATGGTGCTTCAGGCGAATGACTACGATGTAGTAGAGATTTCTGACAGCATGAAGGCTAGGGAGTTAATGCTTGAGGAAACATTTGATCTGCTCATATCGGATCTTCGCATGGAGCCGGTGAATGGCATGGAACTTCTTACATTGGCGCATGAAAAGACACCTTTGATGCCTGTGCTCATGTTGACTGGAAACGCGACCTTGGCCACAGCAACAGAAGCCTTGAAGCTGGGAGCGTTTGATTACATTCTTAAACCCTTCAGAGTTGATGATTTGCTAACGACGGTTCAAATGGCGCTTGATTATGGCGAGAAACTTAAGACATCGCCGGGATCTCATATGACAGCCTATACAGTAAAGGAACCCGAATATCAATTTGGCAGGATTATTGCTCAATCGGAGGCTATGCAGGATGTTTGTGCAATGATAAGGAAGGTTGTACCTGTTGACACGCCCGTTCTTATTTATGGTGAAAGAGGAACAGGCAAGCAGGCTGTTGGCCGTGTTATACATGAACAGGGCGCCAGGAAAGACAAAAACTTTATATGCATAAATTTTGATGCCATACCTGGGTCCGAAATGGCTTTAAGCGTGTTTCAGCTTGATTACGAGGCAACTATTGCATCTGATTTTGCCAATCAGCAGGGAATATTCAGCGGCATGGATGGGGGCACGCTGATGTTTAAAAAAATAGGTTCAATGCCATCAAAACTGCAGAAGGACATTTTGAAAGTTTTGCAGGGGCAGGAGCTTGATGGCACAGACGGGAAGAAAAGGTGTTTCAATGTGCGTCTTATCGCAGGCGCTGAAAATCGCTTACATGACCTGGCTGCGCAAGGCAGATTGCGTGAAGATCTGGCATTTAAGCTGGGCGCTATTGCAATAGAACTGAAACCATTACGTGAACGGGTAAAAGACATTCTGCCGCTTGTATGTCATTTTATTCTGAAATCAGGATGTGATAAAGCGAAACTGCCCGTTATTGATCCTGATGTCGTGACGATTTTGGAGTTATATCCGTGGCCTGGAAATATATGCGAAATGCAGAACGTTGTTGATTACGCTATGGAAAATTTGAACAATGGCAGAATGACACACGGCAGTATTCCGCGTGAGATATTGGATGCTGTTCATCTTGTTGACACAAAACCTGCGGAGAATACAGACATGTTTAGAGGCAAGGCTTTGAGGGCGTTTATACGCAAGAAAGCGGGTGACAATCTTAAGTCGGGTTTAACGGGTCTTAAATCGCAATCTAATGGCGATAGTTCTTAGCCCCTAATGTTCCATGAGTGACCTGTTTCAATGTGCACTGTGCGATATGTTCTGGTTGGGCTTGTTATAACGTATTATTTCTTAGATCAATATTATGGCGTATGACTTTGGCGAGGTCTGTGAGAGACAGTGGTTTTGTCATTAACTGTTTGACTCCTGCGGCTTCAACCTGATTCTGAGAAAGGTTTTCCGGGAATCCGGTTGTCAGAATTATCGGCATGTTAGGCCGGGCCTTTAGAACTGCGGATGCCAGTTCCATGCCGGTTATGCCGGGCATGGCCTGATCTGTTATGATCAGATCAAACTCATCCTGGCTATTCAGGAACAATTTGAGTGCGGCATCTCCCGAAATGGAGGATGTTACTTTATAGCCGAGCGATTCCATCATTTGAGTTATCATTTCAAGCACGTCTGATTCATCATCAACAAGGAGTATGCGTTCGGTGCCTGTGTCCAGGGATTCCAAGGCAGTGTCATTTTCAGCGATGTCCTGTTGTTTGATAGTTGGAAGGATGATATGAAATACGGATCCGTGGTCCAGTTCCGACTCTACAGTGATTGTACCATTCAAGCTTTTAATAATTCCCTGGACTACAGATAGCCCCATTCCTGTTCCTTCGCCTTTCTTTTTTGTTGTAAAGAAGGGCTCAAAAATCCTGGATAATGTTTCCTCGCTCATACCGGAGCCGGTATCACTTATTGAAATTTGCAGGTACTGTCCTTGTTTGAATTCTGGATACTTTCGCAGGGAACGTCGATCCATGATGAAGTTGCTTGTTTTGATCTCCAATGTTCCCTTTTCGTGATCTTTCATTGCGTGACACGCGTTTGTGCAGATGTTCATAAGCACCTGATGCAATTTAGTGGCGTTGGCCGTTACGGTATCGTTTTCAGCTTTGAACATGCGGTTTATTTCAATTTCAGGTGGAACGGCTTTACGTTTCTGGGAAAGAACTTCTTTAATAATTGGTGTAACCAGTGTGGGGCTGAGTTCTTCTTCGGCATCATCTGATTTGCGGCAGTAAGTCAGAATTTGATTCACTAAATCTTTAGCTCGTGCGCCTGCTTTCATTATTCCCTTCATGCATTTTTCAGTAACTGGATCTCCGCTTGCTGCGCGCAGTGTTAATTCTGCGTAACCCAGAATTGGGGTAAGTATATTGTTGAAATCATGAGCAATGCCGCCGGCCAGTGATCCGATAGCCTCCATTCTTTCCGCCTGTCTCAGCTGTTTTTCGTTTTCTCTTAATTCAGCTTCAGTTTCACGTTGATCCGAGATGTCCTGTATTTGCGCGCAGTAGCCTTTGGGGTTAAAATCATGGTCATATCCCATGTTATTAATCATTATGTTTAAATATGCTGAGTCTGTTCTATTTGTAATGAAAAGGGATTGTGCGGCGTCAGAGAAATCAATAAAAGCTTCATATCGAACACTTTCGCCTTTTTTTATCTGTTCTTTCACGTCTTCCGGCACGAATGAATTGTCGAACAGGTTGAATTTGGCAAATTGTTCCTGGTCCGGTATGCCGAATGTTTTGAGACAGGACTGGTTGACATCAACAAGGTTGCGTTGAGAGTCATATATAGCTATGCCGATAGGGGCATACACAAAGAAATCCCTTGCTCGTTGTTTGCTTTCGTTCAGGGCGAGTTCAGCGGCTTTGCGATCACTAATATCGACTGCGGTGCACATAACGGCTTGTTGCCCCATGAATTCAATAAGGTGGGCTGATATTGCTACTGGGATCTGTTCGCCATCACGATCTTCGAATGAGCGTTCATAATCAAAGTCTATATTCTTAATGATTTGTTCCATCAGTTGTTTTACGCCGCGGTTGGCGAATTTTCTTGCGCGATCCTTCATGTATTGATCTGGAAGAACGGCGAGGTCTGAACGTGAATAACCGGAGAAGGTGATAGGTGTTTCGAATGCTTCAATGTCAACAGGATTCATTCTTAATAATTGTTCATGTGTATATTTAAGACGTGTACACATTACGTTGTTGACGTCGATTAATTGTCCTGGAAGGTTTTCGTCCGTGATGCCGTGGATGAACACCATGTTGTGTGTGTTATTAAAGGCATTACGGTACCAGTCTTTTTCTTTCTGGTATTTGGCGGCGATATTCTTGAGTTCGTCTTCTCTCTGATAAATGGAGATGTTTTTCTTAGATAATTCTCGTGTTTTGCGCGTAAGCTCTTTGATTTTACCGGCAAGATATACTGCAACCAGTAAGGTCAGTATGAGCAGTGCTATCAGTATGGTTGGCAATATGGGTAGTTCTGACATTTCAAGATCTCATCTGTTCCAGTATAAGTTCGGCGGTGGCGCTGGGGTTATCTGCCTGCAGAATAGGTCGTCCGACAACGAGGAAATTAGAACCTGCTTGAACGGCCATTGCTGGAGTTGCGGCCCTTTTCTGATCAGCCATGTCCGCGCCAGCCGGACGGATTCCAGGGGTTACGATCAGGGTAGTGGAATCGAATGTTTCGCGCAGAAGGGGCGTTTCTTCGACAGATGTTACCAGACCATCTATTCCAGAGAAGATGGCGATTCCACCAAGCACCTTTGCTTGTTCCGCAATACTTCTTTCAAAGCCGAGGTCGTGGAAATCATGTTTGTCGAGACTGGTCAGAGTTGTAACGGCTATCAATTTTATGGCGCCTTCTCCGAACTCTTTGGCTGAATCTGCAGCGGCGCGCAGCATGGCGCGGCCGCCGATGGCATGGACGGTTAGCATTGATATTCCGTGGCGTGTTGCTGCTGCGACTGTCCTATAGACGGTATTGGGTATGTCATGGAGTTTGAGATCGAGAAAAACTTTCTTGCCATTTGCAAGCAGGTATTCCAGGGATCTGGGGCCTTCGCTGGTAAACAGTTCCAGCCCTACTTTATACCAAGTGATTTCTTCGGGCATAGCAGAAACGATGGAAGGTATTTCGCTTGATGATGGAATGTCCAGTGCGACTATCAGTTCAGGTTTCATTTTTGCTGTTTAGACTGTCCTTTTCTTTATGTTCTTAATTCTTTGACTTACAGTTTTACACATTAGTATTAATTTTGCGGTGTAATTCTATAAAAAAAATAATGCTATCGCTATTCAAAATTTTATTTGATTTAAGCGCTGTGTTTAGCCATGTGTTACAGGGAGTGATATAAAAAGCAGTGATATATGTGTGTTTCAAGTTGTACAAAGGGGGGGTGAGGGGTATATTGATGGTTTTGAGAGGCTGTTTTCAGGTGTGTTTAAAGGGTTTTGAGGTTGATCAGGAA
>JAQBFJ010000239.1:0-3466 GCA_032123435.1 Verrucomicrobiota bacterium | reverse complement strand
CCCACTGCTGCTTGTGTTGCCTTGGAACGTGCAATTGCTTAACGTGAGGCCGTCTGCGAATGCTCCGCCCCCATAATCATCGCTTATGTTATTGACCAGCACGCAGTCGATGAGCAAGCTGTCGTAAGCACCCCCACCCTCGCTACCGTGTGACTCGTTTCCAACCAGCACACAGTTCTTCACTGTGCCGCCGTACACTCCACCGCCGCCACTCTCGGCATGATTTCCGACGATAACGCAATTCAATATCACGGCATCCCTGCTCTGAGCGCATATCCCCCCGCCAGACTCGTCTTCCGGTGGTCCTGGGACGTCCTCCATTGTATAGCCATTTGTGACCGTAAACCCTATGAGTGCCGCGCCATCCACCATGTAGACACCGCGCACCGCGATGGGCCAGCCGGGTTCGGCAAGCGGGCCACGCCCTTCGATGACCGTATCCTTGGGATCGTCGCTGAATGCTCGCAAGGTAATGGGCTTGTAGATTGCCACGCGATTGCTCACAAGACCACCCGCGGGATAGCCTGCGGCGCCACCGCTTCTATAGATACCGTTGGTCACCCACACCGTCGCGCCGTCCACGGCCGCGTCAACGGCATCCTGGATATTGGTCGCGGCTGTCGTCCATGACAGGTACGGAGGAACAGGCGATGGGCTGTTCAAATCCACGTAGTGGTTTGTCTGGGCCCGAGAGCAGCAGACTGACAGAATCAACGTAAGGAATGCTATCAATGCCTGCTTCTGTCCATTCGGATGTTTATATCTCATTGTGCTCTCTCTTTCTCGACAATTCGTCGAAGATAATTAATAGCCTTCGGCTTTGTTGCTATCAGCGAAGATGGATGGATTCGGGAAGTCGAGGGCTTGATAAACCCCGTGCGTCTTGGAGTCGTACACAACCAACAGTTTTTTTTCACTGTCCAGCGTTATCGCGCAGATGCCTTCGGCCTCGCTTGTGGTGGTCGCGCCGGTCGGGGCGTTAGGCACCTGCGGCAGGCGAAGACAGAACGTCATGTTGCTTGTTGTCGGGTTATACGCCAGCATATGGCAAGATTGAGTCATCGTATTCGTGTTGCCCTGACCGTCAATAAAGGTGTCTGTTCCGCCCATTTTGCCGGTGAGGACAAATAGGTTCGTCGTATCTGCGTCCCAGTACAAATCACGGAAGCCTTCACCGCCCAGGTCAAGAAACGATGGTGATTCGGCGGCCCATGTTAGCGTCGTGTTCATATTCCCGCCCCCGTCCAATACGTTGGTGAGGGTCAGCAGCACAGCGTGTCCTCCAGTTGCTGAGGGTGTCGATCCATCCACAAGCGGCCCTCGCAACCCGACCCATAGGCGATTACTGTCAGGGTCATACGCAATCCCCTCAACGTCAATCCCTCCGAACTTGGGCGCCTTGCTCGTGTAGTTCGTCAGCCAGGCATACTCCGACACTAGTTCATTTCGAAACATGTCGAGCGTGGCTTGCGCATTACCGTTGGATTCGAAGTGCGTTAGTCGCATGCGATTGGCTCCGCCTTCGAGGCCCGCAGTCAAAGACTGAGATGTGGAAATGAAGTACCCCCCATCGCCATCAGTACTCATCGCTTCCATATCGTTGAGTTCCAAGGGCGAGAAGTCGTTCGTGGCCAATATCGCGCCTGTGTCGAAGCAACGGGTACGGGGTCAGCCCTTAAGAATTAAGTATTTTTACATTTCTTATTAAGCAATTTTTCTATCCTTGAGACTTTATCCGTAATGTTCTTTTTTTTCAACAAATCTTCTTTTAGCGTTTTTAACTGCTGGCATACTGCCGCGCCTGTCCCCATGTTCAGCATGGAGGCAATGTCTCTCTGGTTTAAACCGGCATACCTCGTCAACATCCGCGCCGCTACTGCACGGGCTCTGTTCCCATATAGCTTTGTCTTTAGCGCTCTAGCATCTACATCAAATTCATCGGCCACTGCATGCATTACGAATTCCGGTTTTAAATGCAGCTCTATCCGCCGGAATGAAACATCTTCCGGCCTCTTTACCTTCATTGCCATATCAAGATGCAGATCTCTTATCCACTCCTGAAATCTTTTATCGCCTATCCCCCATTTCGAATCTTTCAGTATGTCTATAAATTCTTTATCGCTTCGCGCCAGCCCGGCTTCGACATACCTGCGGTAGTTCCGTCTTTTTTCCTTTTTCTTCCTGCCACCTGTCATATTCAACAGTGGCTCCTCTTCGATAAAATCCATTTTTTCCGCCAATCCCGCATACCCTGGAAAACTGCTCCATTTATAATTCCGTAGAATACGGATTCTTTCCTCCAATGGTTTCTTAATGTTCCTCGCAATATAAATAGGATTTAGATGTAAATAGCGGCTGAGCCGGTCCAAATATTCATCACCATCAACCAGCTTTGAGCCAAACCGTCCTTGCAGCAGGTGTCCGCACCGATTGTGCCTCCGATTATAATACACGGTATGAGCCGTCTGTATTTTGTGCATAAATGAGGACAGATTACCGCAGGGCGTTTCCAGTAAAAGGTGAAAATGATTGGTCATCAGGCAATACAAATACAGGCGCACACCATATTCCTTTACGCCGTTGGCGATGCTTCCGATAAAATGTTCGCGGTCTTTATCGTCATCAAAGATTACCCTCTGCTCCACACCTCTTGCAGTGATGTGGTAAAGAGCGCCTTCGTACTGTACTCGTAACTTTCTTGCCATAGTTACAAAATAATTATCACATCGTCCCGGTTATGGCAATAACATTCTTAATTCTTAAGGGCTGACCCCGTGACCATAGGTTATATGATGACATATTCCCCCAGAGGGTGAACCCGCCCAGAAAGCCGCCCGGCGCCGAGCCAACGTCACTGATCATGGCCTCGCGCAACTGCTCGCCGTTCTGCGCGTATATCACGTACATTCGCACCGCGGGGTCGGGAGGTTCGGCACCCAGCATTGCCGCAGTCTGATGATAAGCCAATTCGGCAAGCATCAACTTTTCTTTCGAAAACTCTTCACCCATGCTCGACTTCAGCGCGTAATGCTCGCTCACGTAGAATTCAAAGCCCGGCGTGTTATTGATTCTTGATCCAGCATAGGTTAACGGAATATTCTGGCCCACATTCACAATTTTGATATCCACGGCTGTGGCAGTTCTTCCTGAAACAATAATCCTGGCAGGCGTCTCAGATGGCGAAGGCACTGAAGATGTCGAACTATAGTTAGCGAAGAATACCATTCTCCCGTATATATCAGGCACACCATAGGCAGGTATCACGAGCAACCAGACCGACATGAGAGCAACAAACTTTTTCATTACACCTTTTTCTCCTTCATATTTTCAATATGCATCCCCACGGCTCGAAGGTCACATCCGACGCCGGGCTGCTGCCGTATCGTGAACTCGACGATGTGCTCGGATTGACGGCTATGGCCGAGGGGGTCCTCGACGATTGGCGGACCGGCCAGAACATCCGCCA
>JAQBFJ010000238.1:0-7850 GCA_032123435.1 Verrucomicrobiota bacterium | reverse complement strand
CTGAAATCGGAGCCCGCTAATCTTTTTTCTCGTGGAACCATGCTCTCCACACGGAGGCAGGCCTGGCTATTCTCTGCATGGCTGTGTCGTCTTCAAACAACTTTCCAGTGCCCACCTTTGTCTGGACCAATGCGTCCTATTCGTCCTTCTATTACCTCTGTCCCTCGCCTACTGTCCGGCGAGAATGGACGGCAAATTCGCAAGCGCTTCCTGCACGGGCATCACATTGATGCCATCTTCGACCCGCGTTTGTGCACCGCCATAAAGGAGGTAGCATTGGGCCGGCGGATAGTCTTTCTTGAACGCGCGAAGTCCGGTCATATCGCGACGACTGTATCGCCCCGATCGTTTCACTTCAAAAGCGAACATGCCGGATTGTCCGTACAGGATGAAGTCAACTTCAGTACCGTCGCTTGTCCGCCAGTAGAACATCTCGTACCCCAAACCGAGAAGGTCATTGACTGCTCGCAGTTCCTGGAAGCACAGTGTTTCAAGGCAAGCGCCGTCAATCTCTTCCGGTACATCCAATGGACCTGCGGGGCGGATGCTTCTATAGACCCCCGCATCGAACAGGTAGAACTTCGGATGCACAACGAGACGACGCTTAGCGCGTTTTCTGAAGATCGGCAGGCGACAACCTATCAGGAGATCCTCCAGTATCCCGAAGTAATTCTCCACCACTTTTCGGTCCAGCGCGGCCTCTCTTGATACTTCTGCTACGTTAAGAGGGGAGCCCTGTGAGAAGCTGGCTGTTTCAAGAAAGCGGTTGAAGTTGTCCAGTCTACGTGTGAGGCCTTCCTGTTGAATCTCTTCGCGCAGATATGTCTGTACGTATGACTTCAAGTATTCACGAGGTGTCTTGTGTCCGTGGATAGCCGGAAGATGACCGAATTTGATCGACCTTTCCATATCGAAATCCCGGCCCAATTCCGTTGCAGTGAGCGGGTACATGTGGAATGTCAGTGCCCGGCCGGCGAGAAGATTTACACCTTTGCGTCGCAGGCTTCTGGCGCTTGATCCGGTCATCGCGAATTGCAGTCCCCGGCTTTCGATCAGCCGATGGACCTCATTCAGAAGCGCGGGCACGCGTTGAATTTCATCTATGATGATCCAGCGCGGGAATCTGTTGGTCGGAACCAGTGATTCCAGGCGGCCTGGCCGCGCGAGCAGTTCTGTGTAGAGATCGCCTTTCAGCAGATCCACATAGACATTTCCTTTGTCTCCGAAATGTTCCTGCAGCCACGTAGTCTTACCGGTACCCCTGGGCCCAAACAGGAAAAAGCTGCTCCCTGCCTCCATCGGTCGTTTCTGCATTCGTTGATACATAATGGCTATATTACAGATATTTATTGCCTTGTCAATACCAATTATTCGGCAACCGTTTTCCGCTATTCCTGATTATTATGGTACCTGATAATCCACAATATATGATTTTGACTACAAAAGGCCTATACCCACGACTGGATCAGCACATGCCCAGCCCTCACAGCAGGGCAGGGGACCTCCAGCAACTCCGTAACCCCATTATTCAAATGCTGTATGATCTGTTTCATAAATCCCCACTATTTTCGAATCAAGTACTGAGCAAATGGCGAACAAGCGGGACGCATGGAATCCCCATCATGGAACGGGTAGCCTGAACGCGTCCCAGGATGAGCCCGTTCGAGTAGCACATGATTTGCTTAAGTTCCTCAGGTCGGACATTCCGGCTCCATTTGACCTCTACAGGGTAAAACCGCCTGTCCTGAACGTAGGCGATATCGACCTCCCCCTTATCGCCCTTGATATAGAACGTTTTTGTGTACATCCTCGAATATTGCATGACGACGGCGGTTTCTGCTAATGCCGGCTGCATATCATGACGTTGGGTTTCCAGCATGTACTCGGCAGTATGGTAAATGAATGGATCCTGAAAATACAACTTCTTTGCCTTTTTCGGGGCGGCATCAAGTTTGTGCTCGGCCAGTGCCGAAACAATGCGTACCGCATGCATATCCTCAAGAATTGTTGCATAATCACTGATTGTTTTATGATGTTCGATCGATAAATCCTTTGAGAGTGAAACCCACGAAATCTGCGAAGCATAGGTGCGCAGAATCCCGCGAAGCACCTCGAATAAATACTTTTCCTGTTTATTGTGTTTCAAAATGTCCCCGCGAAGCCAGTCGGCATAGGTCCTGAACGTGGCGGGTTCAATCTTTCCGACCTCTATCCAATCTGAAATGGCAGTCAAATACCCACCATGTTGGAGGTACTCCTCGAACAGCGATTCCAGTCGAGTCAGGTTCTGGCTGTATTCCGGACTATCGACTTTTGAACCAGATTGCCTGCATGCATCCACAACATGTTTTAGCGAAGGTTCCTTCAGCAGCACCGTTTCTGCGAAGCTCAACGGATGGAAAACAAAATCCACTTGATCGGCCTTTCCGCGTCGCCCGGCGAATCGCTTCATCGCCTCCCGCAGAATTGCGCTGTCTGATCCGGAGAGCACAAGTGTTGTCTGGTCCAATACGCCGGAATCGACCAAGAACTTAACCGCCTTGTCCCAATCCTTTACATAGTTCACTTCATCAATAATGATGATTTGGCGGCCTTCCTGGTTCTCCAGTTCTGCGATGATGTCGTGACGTAACTGCGAATCATCACGAATGAGTTCTCCCGCCATAAAAACAACGTGGTCTGGCGTGATGCATCCGTCCGTCAGCAATTTGGCGATCCATTGCTTGAGCAGCGTCGTCTTGCCGACTTGTCGACCGCCCGTCAGCATAAAAACGCCGGCTTCTTTGAAGTTCAGGCTATTGATCAAGGGAGAGACGTATGAGAATGGCTGTTTGGCGGCGCGCCGCAGGTTTGAGTCCTCGCGGAGAAAACGTTCGGCACTGTCCTTGAAGAGGTTATGGAAGAGTAGTTCGTCTTTCATGGGGTACAGAATATCAAATGAGCAAATTTAGTCAATGTGTATTATCTAAATTCAGGCATCTATATATAAGTGCCTAACGCGCAAACTGTTAAGACCCACAGATTATCTGATCAATAGCCTTTGCGTCTCCATGTCAAGCCGTCTTGTCCGCCGTTTAGCGAAGGGAATTTGCAGGGTCGTCCGCTTTTCATATAACCAGCCCTTGAATTAAGCATTAACTGTTTTCCGGGTCAGGTTTCACTGTTTTTCCGAAATGACGACGTTAGCCTTCCGGGGACGTACCCCCTGTTTTGCCATTCCAGAGATCCATCCTGTCCATTTTCTGAAAGAAGAAAGGATACTGTTGGTAAACGTGGTTTTGCCGCATTGCCTGGGGTCAGCCAGCAAAATCATGCTCTTTCCCCACTTCGTGGTGAACATTATTGACTGTTTCCAGACACACCGATGGCAACTCGTGCCGCAGACGGCTCGGGGAAGTGTCCCCGACACGCGCACGTGACGATCAGCGCAGCGGGAACCTGGCTGCGAGATATAGCGGGTAGTAGTGCTTCTTCAATGGCCTGTCCTCACCCAGATTGCGTGCGCTGAATGTCACACAATATGGTGGGGAGTACTTGTCGACAAACACTCTCAGACTTTTGGCCTGCGTGACCCAGCCGGATTTGACCTCGACAGGAATGACATCACCATCCACTTCGCAGATGAACTCGACCTCGGCACGTCCCTCACGCCAACATGCTATGTTGTCCCGGTGTATGCCCATGAGTTCCTGCATGGCAAAGTTCTCAGCATAGTATCCCTTGTACGTGCCATAGTCATAGTCGAGAATGCTCTTTATCGGCAAACGGCTAAGGGCGCCGAGAATCCCAACATCAAAAACGAAAAGCTTGAAGAAATTCTCCTTCTCATACGCCGTGAACGGGAGCAACCCACTATTCACAATGGGCAGACGAATGATCAATCCGGCTGCGACAAGCCAGTCAATGGTCCCGGCGATTCGCTCGTATCCCTTCATTCCGGGGATGACGTTTTTGAATATGAATTTCGGCGCCGATCCGTCCTGGTCGCGCCCTAGCTGGGCCGGAACGTTCCTCCACAGTCTCTCAAGGTGCATGGCGTTTTGTTTGCCGCAATGCTTGGCCATGTCGGCAACATATTCAGAAACCAAACGTGTCTGTATTACTCTGACCTCTTGCAAGGCGGCGAACCGATCGCCTCTTCCTTTCATGAACACCAAGACGACCTCCGGAAGACCTCCCGTGACAAGATACAACTTAAACTCTTCCCACAACTTTGCATGCAGCACATCAGAAAGAGGCCGCAGGTCATCAATGGCCTTGTATGCCTCGTAGAGAATCGAGTTAGGGCCCGCGAGAAGGAACTCCTCAAATGTGAGTGGGTGCATGTGCATCTCATCAACTTTTCCGACGGGGAAGGGACTTTCCCCCAGATGCACGCCAAGCAGAGAACCGGCCGCACAGAGCGCCAACTCAGGCATCCTCTCAGCGAAGTACTTGAGACTTGTCAGGGCCCTCGGACACTCTTGAAGCTCGTCCAAAACCAACAGATCCTCCTGTAGATTGATGGGCTCGTTGAGGAGGAGGGACAGATCCTGGATAATGCGGCGAGGATTCAGGTCCGCGGCAAAGACGGAGGCGAACTGTTCCTGCTCCTCAAAGTTAATGTAGTGATATTTCTGGAAACAGGTCTCCCCGAATTCCCGTAGCGAGTAGGTCTTCCCCACCTGCCGCGTGCCTTGGAGGAGGAGTGGTTTCCGGCCACTCCCCGTTCGCCAGGCATCAAGATCTCTGCTGATCAATCGTTCCATGGAAGCGCTTATACCTCGAATGTCCGCACAGTGCAATCATTAATTCCCAAATACGAACAATAGTGCCGCCTGTAATTCCCTTCATGGGGAGAGGGGTCACACATGAAAAGTGAAAGCAAGACATAATTCACCTATACTGTGGACGCATATTTTGCATTCACAGGACGACATTGGCACTACGCTGACGATGTACCTGTTGATCTCTTGTTTTTCTGCCTGCACATTCGCCTCTGCTTACCGGACTAGAATGACCTGTGCGGGTCTTCTTTGTTCCAGTCACACATATGAGCTTTTCTCTTAACAGAGAGCTATGGTCATGTTGGGTATAACAGCCAGGGGGTTACGCAGCCCCTGAATTAAGCATTAGCTCTTTATCGGTCGCGGTTTTCACTGTTTTCCTGAAATGACGATGGGCCATTCCGCAGCAGGCCAGCCTTCGCGTTTCTGGAAATCAAGGAGAAAGGCACAGAGTTATGGGAAATTTGCAGAATAAGAATTTTTACCACGAAATACACAAACCACACGAAAAAAGACAAGAGTTCTCTTATCGGCAAGGCCGAATATTAATTTCTTCTTTCGTGTATTTAGTGTATTTCGTGGTTCAGCTCCCCTTGTATTAAACGATGATACGTTCGATTGTCGCCTTGGGATAATGGCCAAAGTTCACAAGCAAACCCAAACGCAGGCCGGTTGCTCTCAAGTAGTTGAAAACCTGTGCGCGATGAACATCGTCAACTTCCTTCACCGCCTTCAACTCAACAATGATTGATCCATAACATAATAAATCAGCCTTGTAAATTTGTTGCAGGGGAACACCCTTGTACAGCATTTTCAATTCGGCTTGCGAAACAAATGGGATATTTCTGGCAGTAAACTCTCGCTCAAGGCATTCCTGGTAAACCGCCTCCAAAAATCCAGCCCCTATTTCCCGGTACACCTCAAATACCGCACCTTGAATCGCATACGACTCATCCTTGTATAGAATCGAACCATCCATTTAACCTTCCTTCTTTATCGGCGTAGCCGTAGCAATTTCTTCTTTAGTGTATTTAGTGTATTTCGTGGTTCCACTCTTCTTTAAATCTTATTCGTCATGCCTTGGCTTGATAAATTTATTCACACCACTTTGCTTAGTAGTTCTTGTGGTAGTACAGTGATTGGTGTCATGTTCGTGTGGTTCGGGGTTTATATATCTGTTGTGTTTGGCAGATTCAGCAGGTATCTCCAGCCTTCGATGGCTTCTTTTTTGTGAGCTTCCGGGATATGGCTGGCGCTGCCGTAGACGAGGCGGCCGCGTCCATTTGGCCAGCGTGCGCGTCCGGCGTCAAATGCCTTCAGTTCGCGGTTGAGTGTTTCCGGCGTGTTCATATCCCAGGCAACATTGATGAACTCGGCACCTTCGTTCCAGCAGAGATCCAGCTCGAAACCGTTTCGATAGTGGTAGATATCGCGCTGTTTTCTTCGCTCGTGGAGATAGACAAGCGTTTCGAAGCGATGACCAATGTCGCGCTTAGGGAAAGGGCGAAAGACACGGCAGAGCCCTGTGTCCAGAAGATGGATCTTGTTTGGTGACTGGAGTTGGCGTCGGGTGGACGGATCGAACTTTGGACACCGGAAGGCGATAAAGGAGTCCTCAAGCATGCTCATGTAGTCGTAGAGTGAAGTTTTCCCGATCTTCATTCCCTGCGATGCGAAGTCATTGAAGAGCTTGTTGACGCTTACTAACGATGCGGTGTGCTCGGCACAGAACTTGAGCAGCAGATGCATTAGTCGCTCATTCCTGATGTTGTAGTGTTCGATCAGGTCTCGATGGAGCATTAGCGATGCGTATTCTTGCAGGATCATCATTTTGAGAGGCTCTTCTGCCAGAACGACCTCCGGGAAGCCGCCCCATTCCAGATACTCATGGAAGGCATTTATAACTCGGGCCTCGCTGTCAGGCGAATAAGGGATATAGTCGATTTGTTTGAAGGTTAGAAATTCGGAAAACGACAGGGGGAATACTTCGTAGGTGATTGATCGACCTCGCATGGCTGTTGACATATCCTTCTGGAGGAGAGATGAAGATGAACCGGTTAGGAATATGGACACGTTCTCGGTGTCGTGGAGTCGGCGTACGTAACGCTCCCACTCCGGAACATTCTGTAGCTCATCAAAGAACAAATACCTTTTGCTTTCTGCTGTATCAGGGTACAGCTCGCGGTGGGCTTTTAGAATGAGGTCAAGTTGATCGGCTTCGACCGGATAGAGGCGATCATCCTCGAAATTAAGATAGAGGATACGATTGCGTTCGACACCGGACTGCACTATCTCGTCCATGGTCTTGAACAGCATGAACGTCTTGCCCGTTCTTCTTGCCCCAATGAGCGTGACAACTTTTCCTGAGGTGGCGGGAATGTCCGTTTCCCGATGCAAGATCTCAGGCAAGGGTTGTTCCGTAAATTGCTGAATTACTGCTTTTAAACTTTCCTTGTTCATAAGTAAAGTATCCCAGAAAGTGTATCTATTTACAAGTTAAATTCCGGGTGGTATTGTTGGGGGTTAATGTTTGGTTAAGGGGACGTCCCTTGCAGGCTGTTGCTGCGCAGGCACTTATTCGTTTATTCGCGCGACCTGCAATTTGAATGAGATGTCGTTCTGTTTCAGTTCATACGCCAAGCATTGTTCATATGCCGATTCCAGCAAGCCCGGCCCTAAATTCTTGTGAACCTCTATCGCACTCTTTATCACCTTGTGCGACAGATCGTCAAATTGCAGTGCCATATCTTTCTCTTCCTTCGTGCCCTTCGCCTGTCCGCCGTAGCCTTGGCGAAGGTGGATGGTAAATTCTCTTCTCTTTGCCTTAACTTCGTGTCCTTCAGCGAAGCGGGTGGTGTAAAACAAACAGCTCACCACGAAGCTCACGAAGAACACGAAGGCAACTCGTGCCGCATCCGCGAAACACTCCCTGCACCTATTCCGGAAATATCTTGGGCACGTTTCTCCACGAAACAATTGAGATGTTGCCATTTCTCAATTCCTTGGCACAGATGTTGACTCCTGAAATCGGAGCCCGCTAATCTTTTTTCTCGTGGAACCATGCTCTCCACACGGAGGCAGGCC
>JAQBFJ010000237.1:0-3652 GCA_032123435.1 Verrucomicrobiota bacterium | reverse complement strand
GCCCTTCAAGCGGAACCTCCTTGTATTCCGTCTCTTTCTTTTTAGCGCCTTTTCTTCCGATAACTTTCTTACGAATTTGAATATCATCTTGAGCGCGGCCATCAATAAAACCAGCCACACACAACACCAACAACATCACTAGAAATGCACGAATTTTCATTACGTTGTAATTGTATCAAATATGCTGGCAAATACGAGAAAAACCTCAAAGAAACATTTTGGCACTTCTAAACAGTGTTTGGTTAAGCTATTTATATAAATTCTCCATTTTTTATTTCG
The DNA here is from genome assembly GCA_032123435.1 of Verrucomicrobiota bacterium. GTDB lineage: Bacteria > Verrucomicrobiota > Kiritimatiellia > UBA8416 > JAQBFJ01 > JAQBFJ01. The sequence goes on along the minus strand of JAQBFJ010000237.1, from coordinate 3,373 downwards.
TGTCAGCGGAATGACGGTCGGATTACTGCCATAAACGGCAGCATCAAACAGATCGTCTACGACGGCACATACAGCCGTATCAAGCCGTTCAGAACAACTCTTATGATAGTGCGGTAAGCAATGCTATTCCTTTTTCCACCCCAGGAAAGGATAGACCCAGCCTGCAGCGCCTGCGGCGACAGCAATGCGGGCAGGCCATTCGACAAGCTCAGGGCAGGCAGGATAACAGCCATTTTACCACAGAGGTCACGGAGGCACCCGCCTACGTTAGCTTCGGCGTGGCAGGCGGAGGATCCCAGCTTTGGTCGCAATAGCGAGCTACGCAGGGCAAGCAAAAACCGGAGGTTACATCAAATCTTGTATTGCAAAAGCAATCCATGATTTGATGCAACGTTGTTGTCAGGGAGCAGACCTCCGAGATTACCTTCTCCCCCTTGCAGGTTGTTGATTTAATTTGAGACGTCAGTCCCGAAATTAAATCAACTCTCCTTTCCTTTTCGTGCCCTCGGGAAATCGAGGCGGGGACGCCGGGTGGTGAAATATCCCCCTCATGAAACAAACCACGCAGGCACGGAGAGAAAATTGCCTTACGCGTCTTGTCGTCCCATAAGTATGGTCATTCGCCGAAGAAGTATTGTTTGCAGGCGTGTTGAAGGAATTTGCTTAATCAGGCGGCGTGCCTGCTTCAGTTCAAATATGCCGTGAAGATCCAGTTCCGGAATGCTGGCAAATAGCCGGGATTTCGCAGGGCTCAGATACAGGTAGTCCAAAAGCGCCTTCTCCGGAGTCGCCATTTTGACAGAACCTTCGCCAACGGAAACAAATCCGAAGAAGAAAGTCGGGTTTAAGTGATGAATAGAAACAGCAGCCAGTGGTGTAACCCACCTGCGTGTACGAGCCGACGAAACAGCATAGATAACTTCCGGAATCTGAGAAAGAATGCCATGATAAAATAGAGCGCTTTGCAGTGATATATAACAGGGAAACGGTGCGGTCAGGTATTCCGGCACCTGAAGCTTGTCAAGTCGATCGGGAAACGCCCACAAACCGCGTTTCAGGCGCACAACTTGTCCAGCCTCGCAGAGACGTTCCAGCACACGGCTGGCATGACTGCTCGTTGTTCTAAGGAGTGCCGAAGCATCGACTGTCTCGAATGCACTTACATTGGCATCACGCAGTCGACGGTTTGCCTCGATGGATTTCATTTCATCCCTCCATTTCGTCCAGTACACTTAACTGAATGGCATCCCATGCCTCTGGAGAATCATAGACTGCCTGATCATCCGGTCGCAAATAGGCCAACACTTGTCCCTTGAAGTCGTCAAACGAAAGATTCAATGCGTTATGCTTGGCAGCATCCAGCGTTGCATTATCCAACAGAAGCTTGACTGCCTGCATCCGCGCCTTGGATTGTAGAATGTGCAGATCGAAAATGTCCCGTGCTTGCGTGATGCTCCGCGTGGCCAAAGCCTGGATCTTTTGAAGCAGTGCAATTTCACCAGGGTAATGTGGGGTCATGATAGGCGGCAACCCATAGCGGCGCACCAAGGTTGAATCCACACTGCCAAGAACAGTATTCCCGGCAAAGCCCCTTCTGGAAAACTCAGCCTTCGTCGGGATCGGTTGTTCACTTCCATGTATATGCAGCCCCAGTTTCCATCGCTGTGTTGTCTCGGATTGCTTGTGCTCGGTGATGTGTTCTATGGTTATGCATTGCACTTGAAGCGCCTGTTGAAATGGGCCTGAGTTCAGTATGCCATTGACTGTATCTTGAAGGGAATGAACGGGAACATCGACAACATCAACGTCCATGTCCTCAGAATATCTTGGACTTCCAAAAAAGAATCGTAGATTGCACCCTCCCTTCAGGGCATAGCTCTGCTTATCCAACTTCTTCCCCAGGAAAGATAAGAGAACGAGATGGAACTGCTCCACACTGGCTTGAACTGATATATTATTCATGCCAATATAATACGCGCAAATGACACAGGTGTCAATTATTTGTCATGTCGATCCGCCCTGACCCTCTTCATATCCCCACCATCCTATCTGTCCGTCTGTCTAAAATTGCAGCTTGCCTTATTTTTTACTTTTTTCTTGCATAATTATCATAAGCGGATTATGATATTACAACGATGAATACAGCACCAATAGAAGTACGCAGATACCTGGCTCAGATAGGGCGCCGGGGAGGCTTAAAAAGCAGACGTCGGCTTTCTCATGATCAGGCCAGAAATATGGTTCGTGTGCGCGAAGCCAGGAAGGCTTTTTCCATGTTTTACGCACAGTGTTTCTGGTATCTTGACAGAGATATGAATGTTACCATCAAAGATGTTCCGGAAATTACGCGTGGATTGAAAATAAATGGAGGACGGAAGGGGTTTCTTCTGGCAAACAAATTATGCCGTTAACACCACTCCAGATACAGATACTTAAAACGATAGCGATCAATCGCGGGCAGGACAGTTACATTGCCGGAGCAACCGTGCAACACATAGACAATGATTCCCCGCGCTTCTCCGACGATCTGGACCTGTTTCATGACCTGCAGGAAAAGGTGGCGCAGTGCGCGGAGCAGGATGCCGCAGTGTTAACTGAAAACGGGTACAACCTTCAATGGCTTCTCCGCACACCCTCGTTCCACAGGGCTGTTATACTCGCAGAAAAAGAAAATGTCAGGATTGAATGGGCTCAAGACAGCGCCTTTCGTTTTTTCCCCCTGCAGGATGACCCCATCTGCGGCTTTCGTCTGCATAAAGCCGATGCCGCCGTAAACAAAATGCTAACGCTCGCCGGAAGGCAGGAGGTCCGCGATTTCGTGGACATACTTCACCTAAACGACACATATCTCAGTATTGGATCCATGGCATGGGCCGCCTGCGGCAAAGATCCGGGTTATACCCCTGATTTCATTCTGGAACAGGCTGCACGGCATACGGCTTACACGCAGGAAGATGTAAACCGGCTGAATCTTAAAAAACCGCTCGACTTACACGACATGAAGCGGAAATGGCTGAAGGCTCATGAGGAAGCCCGGGGTCTCATATCTTTCCTTCCACCTGAAGACATCGGATGTCTATATCTAAACCAAGGGAGACAACCCGTAACACCAAGTTCAGATCCGGCTTTATGCTCCCGTCTTATACGCCATCACGGGCGGGCGGGTGGCAGTTGGCCCACCGTAAAATAGCCGGCCCACCGTATTTCTTCATTCTGACTGCAGAATTCTTAATATCCGCTTTTTGGGGCGTTTATTATTGATTTTGAGCGTTATTCCACGTACAATTTACTGTAGATAAATGTGTCTTTAAAAATGACGTGTTTTGACCAGATTGAAAGATCTGCCGACAGGCATAGAAGAGAGATATTTACC
>JAQBFJ010000236.1:0-3258 GCA_032123435.1 Verrucomicrobiota bacterium | reverse complement strand
GGTCGTTTCCAGCAGATCAGAGCTGGCCCTATATGAATACGCAAAACTCCCTGCCGTTGACGTTACATTGGTCAAACGCCCTTGGCTCCATAAATATTCAGTCTTATTGGTGGTGTCAAGACTGACACTTGCCAGTTCGTATGTGGTGTTGGTGTGGTATGTGTACGCAACTTGCGTAATGCCAGATTCCATGGAAAATTGGGGTCAGGTCTGAATAATCAATAAATGGTTGACGTGTTGGCTGTAATATGTTTGAGTCAGGATTATGGTCAGACCATTTAAGGATTGATGTGGAAGACGGAGGGCAGGGCAAGCCATTGGTTCTTTGGGCAGCGCGGGAATATTGCGGTATGACGCTGCGTGAGATAGGTGATTGTCTGGGGGGAACGCACTATGCAGCAGTAAGCGGTGTGATCAGGCGTTTTGAGGAGAAAAGTGAGAAAAGCAGGCAGACGAAGAAAGTTATGAAGGATGTTCAGGAGATATTGAATGTTCAGACCTGACCCCTATCTCCCCCTATCTCCCCTATCTCTATCTCTGCAGGGTTTGGGGTGGAGCTGTAATGGGTGGAGCATTCTTAAAAAGACAACAGATGTTTCGCAGTATACCGAGCGTGCCGTAAATGTGGAAGGCGGTATAAAACGGGAATATTTTTGATATAATTGATTGGATTGACCCTCAGGTTCAGAAAACTTCCTGGGTGAGGCCCGGGGGGGGATGGAGCGAAGGGGATCCCGATTTCGATAGCGATGGATTCAGATACAAAGTGGCATGAACCAAGCGTGCAGCCACGGGTTGTCTAAATCGAGATTGGGATCGTTATCAGAATCGAACTTTCCAATTCTTCTTGTCCTTCATGCTCCATGTTCCTGTTTCAGTTCTCTTGTCAGCAGTGATTCTACGGCTTCGTGCGGTTCTTTTCCCTGATGGATGATAGCGCAGACTTCTTCTGTTATGGGCACTTCAATATTAAGTTCATGAGCCAGATCCTTTGCAATGGTGCAGTTCCATACGCCTTCCACAGCCTTGATTGTGCTGGCCATGATATGTTCGACGCTTTGCCCTTTTCCTATTTCTATTCCTACGGCGCGGTTTCTGCTTAATCTACTGGTGCATGTCACTATCAGGTCGCCCATTCCGCTGAGTCCTGCGAACGTGGCGGGATTAGCGCCGAGCGCAGATCCCAATCTTGTGATTTCAGCCAGGCCGCGAGTTATCAATGCCGCCCTGGTATTATCGCCGAAGCCTATGCCATCGCTGACTCCGACGGCTATGGCGATGATGTTCTTGAGTGCTCCCCCCAGTTCAATGCCGGTGATATCAGATGATGTGTATACCCTGAAGAATTTGGATCCGAAAATTGTTTGTAGATCACGGAGAGCATCTTGATCCGAGGATGCCATGGTCACGGCGGTGGGAATACGGCGTGCCACTTCTTCGGCGTGACTTGGGCCGGATAAAGCGCACACCGCGGGGCGGTCGAGTATCTCCTGCGCTACTGTGCTCATTCGTTTCCGTGTTTTAGGGTCGAATCCTTTTGCCACGCTGACAACATGGGCGTGTGAAGGGATCAGATGACCGTAGGATTCCAGGACGGTCCGGAAGAATTTGCTTGGACTGGCAAGGACTACGACATCAGCTTCTTTCAGAGCTAGTTTCGGATCGGGTGACCAGTTTATGGAGGGCGGCAATTCGATACCAGGCAGGAACTGTTCATTCCGGCGTGTTTTTATTATAGTTTCGATATACTCAGGGAATGGGCCCCAGACTGTTACCTTATTATTATTTTCGTTGAGCAGTAAAGCCAGCGCAGTGCCCCAGCCGCCATCGCCCATTATGCAGACTGTTTTACTCATGGTCAGTTTATATCTTTCTTCTTTTTGAACTCAAACTGGTGTTCTGTTCCCTTGATGAGACGCTGGATATTTGATTTATGCCGCAGTATTCCAAGAGCTCCGAGTATGGTCAAAACAATTGGTGTTATCATATCATTTTCTGAGTAAAGAAACCAGCCTGCAATCGGGGTTACGGCGGCGGCTGTTATGGATGCTGCGGAAACGTAGCGGGTAAGAGGAAAGACGATGAGCCATGTCAGAAGTCCGATACCCAGTGCTGTTGGTGCTATTCCGGCCAGCGCTCCGGCGGTAGTGGCGATTCCTTTTCCACCCTTGAATTTAAGGTAAACCGGCCAATTATGTCCAACGATAGCGAGAACAGCGAATATAATGCCGATAGATTCCGGGCTTTCATGTTGTGTCAATTTTGCAGTGATTACGGGAAATGCTCTGGCGGCGGCAAAGCCCTTAAGCATATCGCATATAAAGGTAAGGATTCCCCATCCTTTACCCACTGAGCGAAAGACATTTGTGGCTCCTATGTTTCCGCTTCCGACGTGACGAATATCTACGCCTTTGAGTTTAGCTATGATAAGACCGAAAGGTATGGCACCGAACATGTATGAAATTAGCGCGAAGATTATGTATACTGATGTTGTATTCATATATTGATCAAGTTTTTGCGCTGATCAGTTCTCAACGGTGAGTCCTGTTTATACTCTTTTCAATGTGTTCTTTTCAATATGAATTCTGCTATGGCGACCAATGGTTGTATATCTCCGTAACGGAGTTTTTTGGCGAGTAGAACGGCATTATCGGACAGTTCCTGTCCCATTTTTCGTGCTGTTTCAAGGCCGTACATATGAATTGACGATATTTCTTTCTTATGGTTGGAGTCCAACAGGTCGTCGGTAATCTGGAATGCGAGTCCTAGGGATACAGCGTAATCGGTCAGGATTCGGAGGTCTCTTTTTCCTGCGTTTCCTGCCATGGCGCCAAGTCTTGCTGCGGCGCGGAAAAGGGTGGCAGTCTTATGCATGTTTACGTATTCAATAAGAGCGGGTGTAAGGTTGTTTTTTGTCAGAGTGAGATCCAGGAATTGTCCGCCGACAATTCCGGCGCTTCCGGCTGTTTGGGCCAATTCGGTCACGAGACAGTTAGCAGGATAGCGTCTGGTTGTTGGGGTACGGGCCAGGATTTCGAATGACAGCGCTTGCAGGGCATCTCCGGCTAGTATGGCGTTGGCTTCTCCGTAGACCACATGAGATGTTGGTTTGCCTCGTCTTTCCTTATCATCATCCATGGCTGGCAGGTCGTCATGGATGAGTGTATATGTATGGAAAAGTTCTATTGCCACTGCAGGCAACATGGCTTCTTCCAGTGTTGCGCCTGCCGCTTCAGCCGCGGCCAGACAAAGAATAGG
>JAQBFJ010000235.1:0-3967 GCA_032123435.1 Verrucomicrobiota bacterium | reverse complement strand
TGACGGTTTTATGCTATTATTTGACGATATTGTCAAGGCAGTAAGTGAAAGCCATGCTAATCTGCCTATAGTTTTTTTAATCAAGGGAAGGATTGGATTGTAGTATAAAAAAAGGAAGCGTGATATGAAAAAACTGAAAGTTGGCGTTGTTGGAATGGGCGGAATCGGAGATACACATGCCGGATGTCACAAGAAAAATAAATTGGCGAAGCTGGCGGCAGTGTGTGATGTCGTAAAAGCAAAAGCAGATAAGGCCGCGAAAACGCATGGAGTAAAAGCGTACTACAGTTTGAAAAGTATGCTGGCTAATGAAGACCTGGATGTTGTTGATGTTACAACAGGCGGATACGAAAACGGAAGCTGGCATTTTGAGCCGACGATGGAAGCGCTGTCCGCGAAAAAACACGTGCTTTGCGAAAAGCCGCTTTCGAATGATATCGGGGAAGCGCGTGAAATGGTTCGGTACGCGACGGAAAAGAAACTTTATCTCGGCTGTAATCTCAACCATTACTTTACGGCGCCGGCGGAGAGAGCGCGGAAGTATATGGATGACGGGATGGTTGGCGAACTTATTTATATGCTCTTTAAAATGGGATTTAATGGCGGCGAAGAAACATATAGTTTTAATAAGTCGCCGCGTTTCAATCAGCCGTACGCGCACATGAAGGCGTTTCTGACTCATCCGTTCAGCGTTATGCGTTATTTCTGCGGCGATATTACGCATGTGCAGTCGTTCTCCACTAAGCCGGGGTTCAGGAAGAATAAAGGTGATCTGCTGGTGTCAATAAACAGCGTGCATGTCCAGTTCGCGAATGGAACGGTTGGTTATCTGCTGAGTCAGCGCGGTGATGCAATGTATGGACTGGGCGGCTGGTGGAGCTGTGAAGTGGCTGGAAGCAAAGGGAGTTTCTGCATAGAGAATTGCGTTGAAAAATTGACCTACTGGTCGGCACCTAAGCCGGGAGAAACGCCGGCGCCGGAAATCATGGATACAGGCGTAACCGATTTCGGCGCGACTTTCCCGAATCGTATTAACGCGTTTTGGGAGGATGTCAGCAAGGGCGTACACAGGGAACATCTGCGTTCGTCCGGGCGTGACGCACTGGCTACACTGGAATATATCTGGGCGGTAATCGAATCGTATGAAAACGGCGGCGCACTGGTGAGACCGAAGCCGCTTCCGCCGATTCATGGTGATCCTAAAACTGAAGTGATATAATAAAAGGAGAAAATCATGATTAAATTAGGTGTAAATTCCGTGTTGTTCCAGAATCATGACTTGAGCACGGCCATGCAGCATATTGCGTGGGCTGGTTATGACGGTATTGAATTATCGGCTATTAAAGGAATGTGTGAACATCTTGATCTGGATAATTGGCAGGCGCAGAAGAAACAGATCCAGGCACTGGCCGCGGAACATAAACTTGAGCTGTTAAGCATGGAGGTCGCTTCACTTGATGAGGAACGATTGATCAAGGCGTTCGAAGCCGGACAGGGAATAGGGGTTCCTGTTATTAATGTGGGGCCGGGCGGAAAGTCGGATGTGGAAGAGGATTTTGTTCAGCAAGCGAATATTTTGCGTCAGCGCGCGGAAAAGGCGGCCGAGTATGGCGTGACCTTGTGCTGTAAAGCGCATGTGGGCGGATCAATCTATAGTACGCCCACCACACTGCGTGCCATGAAGGAGATTACAGTGCCGTCGTTTGGAGTTGATATGGATCCGAGTCATATCTATCGGGCGGGCGAGAATCCAGCGGAGGCGTTGCCGCCGGTATTGGGTCGAGTTAAACATATTCATATCCGCGACTGTAAAGGGAAAGGACCCAGTCCGGGCGATCCCTGTGATCAGGCTTGTGGTCGCGGCGAGATAGATTTGTACGGGTATTTTAAAGCCATGGTAAACGGCAGGTATAATGGGCCTGTCTGTCTGGAGGTCATTGGTGCCGGGGATTATGAGATGGCGCGGCGCGATGTTATCGCGGCGGAAAGCTACGGCTATATGAACGCGTGTCTTAAGGCGTTGGGAGCCAGATAATCAGAAAATTATGAATCCTATCGGCATGGGAATTCTGGGTTTCGCGCATGGGCATATAGGCGGATATTGCGGTCGGTGGCGCGAATGTCCGGAGTTGGGCGTGAAACTGGTGGCCGCGCGAACAAAGGTTCCTTTTACTATCGCGTGGCAGATGCGGATGCGGGTGGACGCGCACAATTTACAGATGAAGGAACTGCTGGCAAGCGGCGAGTTTGGCCGTGTATTTCAGGTGCGGCGCCGCTGGCTGAATTCGTGCATGGCAAGCGGCTGGCGATCGGGACGGCGGAGGAAGGCCGGACCGTCTTAAAATTGATTTCAGCCTGCTACGAATCGGCAGAGCAGGGCAAGCGTATAAATGTATAGTAGTGTTGTAGTGTAACTGTTAAAGAAAGGATGGTTAGTTATTATGGCTGGTAAACCGAATCTGATTCTACTGGGAATTGACAGTCTGCGTGCGGATCATATGAGCATGTACGGGTATCCGTGCTTGACCACGCCGCACATGGATAAGTACTCGGAACAGGGCGCAGTTTTTGAAAATACTATCAGTCCGCACATCCCGACTACACCGGGATATGGATCCATGCTGACGGGGATGGATTGTTTCGGCACGGATGTCGTGGCGCTTCGGCATGAAGGCAAACTAGGTAAGCATCTCATTACATTGCCTGAAGTATTGGGTAAGGCGGGATATGAAACAACATGTGTCGGGTTCAGCGGGAATCCGGCCTCGCGCGGGTTCAAGAAATATATTGATTTCGAAGGCTGGGGTTCATGGGAGAGTGGACGGAGTCACAAGGCCGAAAACCTGAACAATGTTTCTATTCCGGAACTGAAACGGCTGGCGGGCGGCAAGAAACCGTTTTTCCTTTTCATGCGGCATATGGATCCGCATTCACCGTATCTGCCACCTCGGCCGTTTGAGCGGGCCTTCTATGATCGTAATGAATTCGATAAGAAGAATAAATCGCTGGACCCGGTTATGAAGTTCAAGCCGTTCTGCGATTATTTTGCAAGCTGGTTCCCGCCGCACTGCACGGACAAGGATTACGTCATTGCCCAGTATGACGGAGCGGTGGCGTATATGGACGCGTGTATCTCGAATATTTTTGCCACGCTACAGGATTTGGGAATTGAGGAAGAGACGTTGGTGGTTATTAATTCCGATCATGGCGAGACCTTATATGATCATGATTGCTACTTTGATCATCATGGGTTGTACGACTGCACGCTCCGCATTCCGCTGGTGTTTGTGTATCCCGGAAAGGTTCCGGCTGACACGTGGTTTGAAGACTATGTGCACATGAAGGATATTATGCCGACCATTCTGGATCTGATGGGCGTTAAAACGAAGATCCGGTTTGACGGTCGGACGCTGGTTCCGCTGTTGAAAGGGAAGCCGCGTGTTGAGGAACCGGAATATTATATCACTGAATGTACGTGGATGCGTAAGCATGGCTGGCGAACGCCGCAATGGAAACTGATCCACGCGCTGGAACCGGACGTGCATTTCAAGCCGGAAGTCGAACTCTATGATATGATCCGGGATCCGGAAGAGAATTGTAATCTGGCCAAAAAGGAGCCTGGAGTTGTCGCCATGCTGGAAGCACGCATGCAGGCGCATATCGCGAAAAGGGAGAAAGAAACAGGCCGTGTTAACCCGATGTACACCAATCTCAACTGGCACGGGGCAGGCTGCGGGCCGTTCAAAACTTCCGAGCAGGCGTATGACACCATGCATATCGGCTCTCCTAACGCGGCAAGAGGATTGCAGGCAAAAGAACTAAAAACTCAGCGCGGTCAGAAAAAGCTAGAGGGGGCAGAACTGTATTTGTGTTGTTCACGTCGCCCGGACAGCCGGGCAGGGAAGGGATGACACCATGATGGTTACAGTGATAGGCAGGGGCCATTCAGGTACGCGTGCGATATCGC
>JAQBFJ010000234.1:0-2758 GCA_032123435.1 Verrucomicrobiota bacterium | reverse complement strand
ATGCGCAGCCGATGATCAACAGAGGATCCATCGGCACTCTCATAAAACAGCCTTCGCCCAGTTCCAACGCATTCGCCACAACAAAGATATACACCACATTGAACAAAATATAAACCGTAACCGGACACCATTTTCGCCGCCCAGCTTGATCTGTATCAATACGACAGGTCAATCTCCCGGAAAGCCCCCAAAAACCGGCAATAAACATAGAGAACAATACAAGAGGAGCCAGATATAAGTATATTACGCGCCGCGCCGCCACGCCCACACTGACACCCCTTATCCCGCCCCATTTATCGAAATCATGAAAGTACATATACGGCGAAAAGCCAAAGAAAATATAAGCTGCGTTTAATACAGCCTTCATATATTTTAACGGATATTTCCTGATGATATTAAATGTGTTCTTCTGATATTCCACTGAGGCCTGAACATATATCTCATTATTCCAGTTTCCTTCACCTGTGCTTTTTGCCTCTGCGTCCAGCACCCTTATCCCCGTGTTCGGCTTCGACCCGTAATACTTGAAGTATGCTTCCGGATACGAAAAACGCGGGATCACGGCCAATGCTGTTACTGTCCCCGATTCTTCCAATTCCTTTATTTCATTCTCATCAACAAAGGCAGTCATTGCCGCCACGTTCATGCCTTGCCATGTGCTGGCGGTAAACATTCCGTATTGAACATAGTTTTTCAAATAAACAGTTCCAGCCAGACTTAATCCAGTCACCGACACTACAATCGCAAACACCGCAATAGATTTATTCCTGTAAATCGCATAACCAGTACATAACAACACGGCCGGCACCATCCATAGAATCAAATGGAAAAAACTCCTGGTCAAAACAAGAATAGTTAAAAGCAGGACAAACAAACTGAAACTGCTTCTCGACCCGCTCACCGCAAATCTCATTAGACATACTGTCGACATAATTATCAGAAACACCACCGGGCAGGTATAGAACAGCCATGTTTCAGATTTAATTATTGACGGAAACAGCATGACAAGACATGCCGCCCAAAAACAAAGCCACGACGGTACGTTCTTAAATCTTAATATCGCGTAAACACCCAGAACAATGCCAAGTGTCATCAAGGAATATATTCCCTGACAGACTACAGGCGCCATTCCGGCAGGACTGAATTTCAACAGAAGACCTAGAAACGCGTTGAACAAGGGCGGCTGGGAATGAAGATGCCAAAGCCCGTTGAGAAGATCATGTTTAAGCACCTCCGGATCCAGATACTGCATATAAAAATTGATCGGATCGAAATAGAACGGTCGGACCATATACATCAGTACGCGCGACACAACAAAAAGACATACCAGAATAAAAATATTTCGTTTATGCCTGTTCATTTTTCACAACCATCTTTCTTCTTACCACCCCGCCACAGGCGGACACAAGAAATTTACCACGGAGAACACGGAGGCACGGAGAATACAAAAGCCGGAGGTTGCATCAAATCCTGTATTGCACAAGCAATCCATGATTTGATGCAACGTTGTTGTCATGGAGTAAACCTCCGAGAAAACTCTTCCCCTCCCCTTGCAGGTTGTTGATTTAATTCGAGACGATAGTCCCGAATTAAATCAACTCTCTCCTCCGAATCTCCGTGTCTCTGTGGTAAAAACTCTCTTTCCTCCTTGTCCCGGCGTAGTTCGCTATTGCGATCGACACCCACTTGTTCCTTGGATATTCCTTGTTGGACATTGGACATTGAATCTCCTACTCCGTGGTGAATATCTTCCCCCACTCACCACCTACCTCAGCCGGTAAACTCTTATCGCAGTAACATCAGAAAGATCCGCCCGCCGGATGGAAGCAAGCATATCAGAAAGATTATGCGCCTGCGTGCCTTCCAGCAGAAACTCACGCCACATGGTCGTCAAATTGGGAACTGTCCACAGCAAATCACCTCGTTCGTTTACCCGCGCTTCAAGACCGCCAACACGGGCTGTGGATTCCGGATACATATGATATTTCTGCGCGTCAAATACAACATAAGCGCCAGAGATGTTTTCTTTATCCAGCAGATCATGAAGTTTATGAAGAGATTCCATACGCAAACCAGGTTTATGCCAACTATATATGCAGGCCGTTTCTGGATCCGCGAAGATCCGTTTTGCGTCCTTTTCTTCTAAATACTCCGCCGTACGACAATATCCCATGGTATTTCCAATCAATCTGAAATCCATGACCATGTTTTCTGCGACCGCGCCGACTACAAGAACGCAAATAACGCAATAACCGATTCGTCTTCCAACGGCATGTCGTCCTGTTCCAACGCCCCGCCACAGCAGAATGGCGCCGTTACCTGCCAGTATACAGAAGAACGGAATCATTAATGAGCCGGCCCGCGCCACTACCCAAACCTGCAAGCTCAGAACCAGCAGTGGCAATACCATGAAACATGTCAGCATTAATGTTCTTGTTCTGTTCTGCGCATTAACGAGACCGCACAAGATTCCGGCAAAGAACAGAGTAAATGTGAACACTCCATTATTCCTCAATAAATAATACAGAAACGCCAGACTGTTCAGCGGCTGAATTCCCGTCTGCGCGGATCCGGCCATGCCTTGACTGCCGGGTAGATACCGTTCCATCAGAGCGCCTATTAATCCTGAAAAAGGTATTTCTACATCCATAATATTAAATGCCAGACGTAAAACTCCCGCCACAGCAAGAATCAGCCCCAGATATCCCAGCCCGACCATGAATGCGCCAATGATTTTTCTTTTAACACCTTCCAGCAT
>JAQBFJ010000233.1:0-8921 GCA_032123435.1 Verrucomicrobiota bacterium | reverse complement strand
GCGGGAGGAGGCAAAGCGAGTATTACATGCAGTTACTACTCCGGTGGAATTGGCATAGGGGTAAGATTGTAGAGCGGCGCTTTTGGGTATGGGCCATGAAATAAAAAACAAGGAATGGATCCAGTGCTATAATGATTCATTTGGCATATGGTTTGCAAGATCTTGACAAAATCGAGACAACTCGTTGCTTGGCTTGTGCTAAAATAAAGGCGTCTTAAGAAAAGGATGGTCTATGAAAATGTCTGCTTCACAAATCGTCGGTCTCATTATGCTGTCCACGGCTCTTTCTCACTTGGCCTATGGGCAGACAAGCACGATCCCGTACGCGGATTCCTTTGAGGGCTATACGGGCGGGACATCGCTGGTTTCCATGGATGGCTGGGATGGCGCCACAGCTATCGTAACAACGAATTCATATGTTTATGCTTTTGAATATCCTTTCAATACGGACCATGCGCAAGTGCTGACGGTTGACGGCGCGGTGTCGAATTTGTTCGGGAACACAAGCGAGCACACAAATGTCTGGGTGGATTTCATGTGGCGGGTGGAACCCGGAGACGAACCCGTGTCCGTTGGTGAAGCGCCATTCAGCCTTCTCTCTGCCAGCCCCAACGAGATACAGCTTGGATTGTATTTGAATACAAACGGGCATCTGATGGTCCGGCACAGATATTATAATCTCAGCTTCTCTGCATTGCTGGAAGGGTGGACCGAATTGAACCATTCCCCGCTTACTTCAGGGGAATGGGTCAGGATAACCATTAACCTGGACTATCTTTCCGACTGCTTTGGCGATAAGTATTTCTATATATGCGTAAATGGAAGCGATCCCATCACGAACGTTTTAGCCTATGATTCATGGTACAATTGCGTGGATGATCCGCTACGCGGCGGACACCTGTTCCTGTGCGCCCATAGCGGCGATGGTGCCGGCGAAAGTCAATTTGTGGGGCTTGGAACGTGTGGATACGGCTGTCTGGACGATCTCGTTGTGTCAACATCTCTTACAACCGGCGCTTTGTTCCACACGATCGTGGCCATGGCCGGTGATAACGGAACCGTTACTCCCGATGGCCGGATTACGCTGGCTGACGGCGAGGCCACGAACGTAATAGTCAATGCGGATCCGGGTTATTATATTGTGGACGTTCTGGTTGACGGGCAGTCGGCGGGCATATTCGGGCCCGGCAGTAACACGTTCAACCGTGTCTTCTCGAATGTGACGAACAGCCACATGATATCAGCTAGTTTTGCCAGCACGCCAATAGATCATACGATCACCGCCTCAGCATCCAGTAACGGTACCATTACACCTAGTGGCGCGATCGAGGCCGAAGATGGCGGTGTCACGAATTTTGTAATTCAGGCCGATTCCGGGTACCATATTGCCAGTATTCTCGTGGACGGAGAACCAGCGGGTACATTTGGGCCCGGTTCCAACATGTTCGAATATGTGTTCGTGAATATAACAAACAATCACACGATATCAGCTAGTTTTGCCGCGACACCGCCAAGTGAAATCACCCTGTTATCGCCCAATGGCAGTGAAATCAATGATGATGCATGGTTAATTGGTTGTCCATACGAGATCACGTGGGAACATACCACGAACGTCACGGGTACGCTGAAAATAGAGTATGCCGCCGATGTCCATCTGGGAACCAATTGGGAGGAGATTGCCACCGGCGTTGATGTTGCCGCCGGCAGTTGGCCCTGGACGACGCCCGGGCTGGAATCCGATTACTGTCTGGTTAGAATTATGCACGAGACGAACTTCATACACAGGGACACTTCCGACAGTCCATTCCATCTTGTAAAGCGTTATCTAGTTATAGAACACAACGGTGGCGGGGCATGGTACGTGGGGGAAACGAACATCGTCAAGTGGGGTTCGGCCCAAGGGCTGGGCATGGCACGTATTTGTTTTCTGCCAGATAACATTGAATCCAATGAGGCGCTCATCGAGGAGTTAGCGATTTCGAATGGTGGCAGCATGACAAATACCTATGATTGGTTTGTCTCGCATCCTGTCACGAATATCAATCTGATGTCGGAAACAGGGCGGCTTCGGATAACTACTCCAGGGGGAGGGTATGGTGACACTTCAGACGACACCTTTGTTATGGCTGGAGTTATGTTTCTTAATCCTTCTCTTGGCAGTGAATTGAATAATGATGCGCAGCACAGTGTTGAATGGATGTCTGCAGGCTGTGGGCCGGTTGTCAAAATAGAGTATCAATCCAACCCAACCAATGAGTGGACACTGCTTGACGGCAGTGTATCGAATGTTGTGGGTCATAACACCTACGACTGGTACGTGACGAACCAGCCGACATCGACAGCAAGGCTGCGCGTTATTTCGGTTTCCGAGCCGCGCGCAAGGGGCATATCGCATGAATTCACGGTTGGCGGGGTGGAGATTGATGAGCCGGACAGCGCCGCAGTGTATGGTGTCGGCAGAACAAATCCGGTCACGTTCGTGGCAGCAGGCACGCATGCTGATCCGATGATCGCTAACATCTATTACGCGTCTAATGGAGTGAGTTTTGACACCAACAATCCAGTGGCAACAAATGTTGCTTTCAGTGAAACTTACCCGTGTTCTACGACCTATAACTGGGTGATAGAACCTACACGTGAACGTTCATTTTATGCCAGGATCAAGGTGGAGGCCGGAAGCTATGACGCGGTGTCTGAGCCATTTTCAGTGCTGGACCTTGTAGATCATGATGTTCCGGTATACTGGCTTGAGGAGCACGATTTAGGTACGAACTCCGTTGATATTGATGGTGATGATGATAATGACGGTTGTCCCAACTGGCAGGAATACTTTGCCGGAACAGACCCGACGAATAAAGGTTCCGTTTTTGCTGTAACCAATGTGAACATATCTTCTGACTCAGAGATGGTGATACAATGGTACAGTGTTGCCAACAAGGTTTATGCCATCAAGGGCTGTACGAATCTTCTATCGGGGGGCTGGTTTACCCTTTCCAATAATATTTCGGCCACGCATCCGCTCAACACAGCAACGGTAAAACTGTCAAACCCCATCACCTGTTTCTCTCGCATTCAAATTGAGCATTAACACTGTGCGGAAATCCAGACTACGCGAAGCCTCAAGATAATCCGGTTAACCCGGTTCTAGCCCGGATGTTTCATCAGTTAAGAATGCGGTATATGCGCACCGTCATACTTCGCTGACTTTGCCGAGATAACGCCTTGCCGGCAAATGACCTGCCCGACCTATTTGCTGATTCTCATGAAATATCCGGGATAGCGAGTTTGCGCAATATCAACCCGAAGGCCGTGATGAATAGGCAGACCAGAAGCGTTCAAAACTTATATTATTATGTTGATTTCACTGGTTTTGATTGATTTATGCTTGTAACCTGCAAGTTTAATGGCTTAGAGTGCCTACCTCAAAAATCGGAGATAAAGTGAAGCAAATAAGAATAGGTATGCTTGGATTCGGCACGGTGGGAACCGGAGTCGTAAAAGGACTTCAGGAAAACGGTGACATTCTGGGAAAACGTCTGGGTGTAAGGCCGGTTATAACCATGATTGCCGATCTGGACCTTGATAGAAATAGAGGCGTGAATACAGGTGATGCCGTTCTTGTGCGTGATGCTGTGAGCGTCATTGAAAGCAGGGAAACAGATATCATTGTTGAGCTTGTAGGTGGTACAGATGATGCGCGGCATCTTGTAATGAAAGCCTTGGAGAATGGAAAACCCGTGGTAACTGCAAATAAGGCGCTTCTGGCTTCTTATGGCGGGGAAATCCTCGGTATGGCTGCTGCTAAGAATGTCGACATATATTTCAGCGCAAGTGTCGGAGGCGGCATTCCTGTCATACGCTCCATCCGCGAGGGGCTGATAGCCAACAGAATTGACCGGATTTACGGTATAGTTAATGGCACATGCAACTATATTCTGACTCAAATGGAAGAAGAAGGTTTGTCGTTTGATCGTGCGCTTGCGGAGGCGCAGGCAAAAGGCTACGCGGAAGCTAATCCCGGTCTTGATATAGATGGTTTTGACACAGCTCATAAAGCTGTAATTCTGGCGTCATTGGCTTGCGGGCAGGTGGTGCCCATGAGTGCGGTCCAGGTTGAAGGTATCAACGGGTTGTCTGAATGCGATATGAGAACAGCTCTGGATATCGGATATCGAATAAAACTGCTGGCTGTCATAAAGACCGACATTGCCGATGCCGGCACGATCATGGAAGTGCTTGTGTATCCGGCGCTGGTTCCATTGGATCACAAACTGGCATCCGTTGGCGGCGTGTTCAACGCAGTGATGGTACATGGAGATCTTACCGGTGATACAATGTATTATGGAAAAGGGGCAGGCCAGGAACCGACCGCTGCCTCGGTAATAGCTGATATAGCCGATATAGCCAGAAATATTGTTAACAAGTCGCCCTGCAGGGTTCCGGCACTTCCGCAATGGGGTGGGAATGTTGTGATAAGGGATAAAAATGAAATAGAAACGCGCTGTTATCTTAGATTTACCCTTGAGAATGATAACATGAAGGAAAAAGTGTTGCTTGTTCTGGCGAAGCACGGTGTAAAGTCAGCGCAGAGCTTTGTTGATAATAATGGAGATCTTATAGTGTTGACCGATATGGCAAAAGAGTCCTGTTTCCACGACGCCCTTAAGGAAGTTGATTCGGCAAAACTTGTCAAAAGGAGTCCGGTAAGATTCAGAATATTGGAATAATCATGTGAGGCAAAATGAAGGTATGTAAGTTCGGCGGAAGTTCACTTGCTGACGCAAAACAGGTTGGCAAAGTATGTGATATTATTGAGGCGGATCCCGGCCGTCGAATCGTTGTGGTTTCAGCTCCAGGTAAAAGGAACAAGGACGACTCAAAAGTTACTGATTTGTTGATTGAATGTGCAGAACTGAAGCTGTCGGGAAAAGAGGTGTCTGAAAAGGTCAATCTTTGTGTGGACCGTTTTGTCGCTATTCAGAAAGATTTCGGGCTGTCTGCCAGTATCATCGGCGAAATAGCCTTGGACTTGGAAGAACGCCTGGCATCAGACGCAACAGATAAGGATCGTTTCTTTGACGTTGTAAAAGCGTGGGGAGAAGACAGTAGTGCCAAAATTGTTGCAGCGGCATTGTGTCATCGCGGACTTGATGCTCATTATTTGAGTCCGCATGAAGGGGGGCTCTTGTTAAGCAGGGAGCACGGAAATGCACGAATCTTGCCTGAGTCATATGATAATCTGGCGCTATTACGTAATGCCGAGGGTGTAACTGTTTTTCCTGGTTTTTTCGGTTATACGCGTGATGGAGATGTAGTGACTTTTTCACGCGGCGGTTCTGATATAACGGGGTCAATACTGGCCAAAGCTGTTGGCGCTGAAGTTTACGAAAACTTTACGGATGTTGATTCTGTTTGTGCCGTTGATCCTGATTTTGCACCAGGCATTGAACCTATTCCTGAATTGACTTACAGGGAAATGAGGGAACTTTCGTATGCCGGGTTCGGAGTGCTTCATGATGAAGCCGTTCTGCCGGCGGTCGAGGCGGGCATTCCCATATGTATAAAAAACACAAATAATCCGAAAGCGCCAGGCACCAGGATTGTTTCCGAGCGGAATGTTAAGCCCGGCTCTATTGTGGGGATAGCTTATAATACCGGTTTTTGCGCGATCCAAATGAGTAAATATCTTATGAACCGTGAATTGGGGTTTGGCCGTCGCCTGCTTGAGATTTTTGAAAAAGAGAAGATATCATTTGAACATATGCCTTCTGGTATAGACACTATTTCTCTGGTTATCAAGGAGCAGTATCTGGACCCGATGACCGAACAACGCCTGTTGAGCACGATAAAAAAAGAGCTTGAAGTTGATACGCTTTATATTGACAGGCATCTGGCCCTTATAATGATCGCGGGCGAGGGCATGAGGAACGCGGTCGGCATAATGGCAAAGGCTTCCATGGCTTTTGCTGATGCCGGAGTCAGCATTGAAATGATTGATCAGGGGGCTTCTGAGATAAGCGTGATGTTTGGCGTTAATCAAAAAGACTGCGCGCAGGCCGTAAGATCGCTGTATGAAGCATTTTTTGGAAAAAAAAGGAAGACAACTGATGGGTAAACGAAAAATATTAATCTATGACACAACGCTTCGTGATGGCGCGCAGGCAGAGGGAGTTTCCTTCTCCGTGCAGGGCAAAGTGAATGTAGCCAAACATCTTGATCGGTTCGGCGTTGATTATATTGAAGGCGGATACGCTGGATCAAACAGCAAAGATATGGCTTTCTTCCGTGAAATAAGAAACTCGAAACAGGAAAACGCCAAAATAGTGGCATTCGGCAGTACGCGTCGTGCGAAAACAAAATTGAAAGACGATCGTTTTGTAATGAGCCTGATAAAAGCCGACACGGACATCGTGACGATCGTGGGCAAAGCCTGGAAACTGCACGTTAAAGATGTTCTATGTACAACGCCGTCTGAGAACAGAGCTATGATTTCCGATACAATCGGTTTTCTTAAGGAACATGGCAAGGAGGTCTTCTTTGACGCGGAACATTTTTTTGACGGGTATAAAGATGATCCTGATTTCGCGATGGCTTCGCTTAAGGCGGCTGTTGGCGCAGGCGCGGATGTTATTGTGTTATGTGACACCAATGGGGGCTGTTTGCCGAATGAGGTGTTTGGGATAACCAAAAAGGTGATAAGGAATATCAATACTCCTGTCGGCATTCACGTGCATAACGATTCCGGATTGGCGGTTGCCAATACACTGGAAGCAGTGCGAGCAGGGGTCGTTCAGGTTCAAGGCACGGTAAACGGTTATGGGGAAAGATGCGGCAACGCGGATTTATGCGCGATTATACCGGCGGTCAGGTTAAAGATGGGGTACGCGTGCAACGCGGCAAAAAATCTTTCTGAACTGCGTGAATTATCCTTGTTTGTTGATGAGTTGCTGAACCTGCGTCATAATACTAAGGCACCTTATGTTGGCGATAGCGCGTTTGGGCACAAAGGCGGGCCGCATGTTAATGCTGTTGAGAAGAATCCCAGGACTTTTGAGCATATGCAGCCTGAGTTGGTAGGGAACAGACGGCGGAATCTGATATCGGAGTTGTCGGGTGGCAGCAGCGTTCTGCTGAAGGCGGTTGAACTTGGCATGGGCAGAAAGAGATCGGCGAAAGGCACGAAGAAGATTTTACGATCTTTAAAAGATTTGGAAAACAAGGGGTACGCCTTCGAGGCAGCGGATGCTTCTTTCAGAATCCTGATTCAGAAGGTTCTGAAGGAACATAAATCGTTTTTTGACCTGGAAGGATTCAGGGTTGTGGTTGAGAAACGCGGGAAGGGAAAGTCATGTACTTCAGAGGCGTCAATAAAAGTGCGTGTTAATAATGAAGTGGAACACACGGTGGCGGAGGGTGACGGGCCTATTAACGCGTTGGATCTTGCATTGCGAAAGGCTTTGACCCGTTTCTATCCGGAGATTTCTAAAGTGTTCCTGACTGATTTTCGTGTCCGCATTCTTGATCCGGAAACGGCAACAGCGGCTAAAACTCGCGTGCTGATAGAGTCAAGCGATGGCAAGGAAACATGGGGGACGGTAGGTGTTTCCGAAAATATTATTGAAGCTTCATGGGAAGCTCTTGTTGACAGCGTTGAATACAAGCTGTTCAAGGAAGAAGCAAAACAGCGAGGCGAGGAATAGTTGGCGGCATGGAAAAACATTACGATGCCAGTAAAATAGAAAAGAAGTGGTACGACCTGTGGCTTAAACAGGGCATGTTCCACGGCGATCGCGCTGACGGCGGCGAGCCGTATTGCATTGTTATTCCACCTCCAAATATCACTGGCATTCTGCACATGGGGCATGCGCTGAATAATACGATTCAGGATATCCTTGTCCGATGGAGACGCATGCAGAAACGTAATGCCATTTGGGTGCCAGGTACTGATCATGCCGGGATTGCCACCCAGAATGTGGTGGAACGGGCATTGAAGAAAGAAGGAAAGTCGCGCGAAGATCTCGGCAGAGATGCGTTCATAGAACGTGTATGGAAATGGCGCGAGGAATATGGCAGTACTATAATCAATCAGCTCAAATGGCTGGGTGCATCATGTGACTGGGATCGCGAACGTTTTACCATGGATGCCGGATTAAACAGCGCTGTGACCGAAGTGTTCGTGAGGCTCTATGACAAGAAATTAATATATAGGGGTAATTATATAGTCAACTGGTGTTCAAGATGTCAAACAGCTCTGTCCGATGAAGAAAGCGAACATGTAGATGAAAATGGGAAGCTTTATTATCTTAAGTACAAAATAGCCGACAGTGATAATGAATTTATTATTGTTGCTACTACAAGACCGGAAACCTTGCTTGGTGATGTTGCCGTGGCAGTCAATCCTGAAGATGATCGTTTCAAAACGCTTTTAGGCAGGAAAATAATTTTGCCCGTGCTTGGTCGGGAATTGGTGGTCATACAAGATAATTTCGTGGATCCTAAATTTGGCACTGGAGTTGTGAAGGTAACGCCGGCTCACGACCAGAACGATTTCGAGATAGGGCGGCGACACGGTCTCGATCCAATTAATATAATGAATGGTGACGGGACTATGAACGAAGCGGCGGGTCCTTATGCGGGACAGGAGCGCTTTGAATGCCGTAAAAGAATCGTTGCAGACCTTAATGATGCCGGATTAATAGAAAAGATTGAAAATTACTCGCATGCAATAGGGCATTGTTACAGATGCCATACGATAGTGGAACCACGTTTGTCACGGCAATGGTTTGTTAAAATGAAACCTCTTGCTGAAAAAGCACTGGAAGTAGTAAAAAACGGAAAATTAAAATTGGCTCCAAAACGTTGGGAAAAAGTCTATTATAATTGGCTTGAAAATATTAGAGATTGGTGTATTTCAAGACAAA
>JAQBFJ010000232.1:0-4673 GCA_032123435.1 Verrucomicrobiota bacterium | reverse complement strand
TAGATTTCTGTTGTTCATGAGGAGCCGCGGGCTAAAACGTTTATCAAGATTGTTAATGGAATAACATAGACGAGATGATCTTCCTTTGGTAGAAAGACAATCAGATATGAACATAAATGGAATCGGGAAAAGAATTGAAATAGCAAGCAATATGCTAGATTCAATGAAGAAAGAACTTGAACCGCTGAACCAGGGGCTCGTCAAGCTTTCCGGCAACTATTATCAGATTTTCAAGGCGGTTCCTGCTTTTCCGACGGATGTGGAAATATGCCCTGAAGAATATGCGCTTATGGAGGATGCCATTGAAATTGATGAAGGCATGGTTAATTACCAGACAAGTTTCGCAATTTCCATGTTTCAAAGATTTAACGGCAAGAATTACACATATGTTAATCTTGAATCATTGAAAGATGGCTTATTTGTGCCGCCGCCTTCGAAATTCATGCCGCATTTGCGAAATGTGAATGATGCGCTCAACGGCAAAGGCGTCTTGTATGACGCTCACGGCAGTTTGATAGACGGTGTCAGGCTGAGGAAATATGCGCACGAATTGAACCGTAAATCGGAGGTCTGGCTTAACGCCGGATTTTCAAAAGGCAAAGGTTTTAAAGGTCTGAATCTGGTAACCATTACCGGTGTGGATGAAAATCGCAAACCTGTTCTGTCCGCTGTTCCGTTGGAAAAGTGCATGGAAAAAGACGGCTGGGCTGATATGGAATCATTAAATGCTCAAGGTTTTCCTACTGAAGAATCGCCTGTTAAATCATTTGAACCGGGAAAAACATTTTATTTCTGGAGTCCTATACAAGATGCCGTTACAGGGTTTGGTGCGATTTCAGATTCCGGTGGAGCCGACCTTGACTGCAGCAGGACTCCGGATGGGTGCAGAGGCACGTTCGGCTCGTTTACGGCTGTGTCTGTTTCGGTCGACCCTAAAAAATACGGCAAACGTTAGCATGCGTTCTTCCGAAGCATTGACTGTAAAAAATTCCTTCTAAATGCCGATAATGACAAAAATCATCATGAATAACGCCACAGATTCAATCACACCCAGCGCCATCAGATAATAGGCGAAGCCCTGTCCCGTTTCAGCGAGAGCGTCAGCGGCAGCCGCACCGGTGCGTCCCTGCATCCATGCGGACATGCCGATTGCCAATCCGGAAAATCCCCATCCGATAAGGCCCGGGAAAGCCGCGTTGCCTGCTGCTGCTGCGTTTATTTTAAACATGACAAGAAGTCCGTAAAATGTTTGGGTAATAGGCGCCCCAATAAAAACGGCAAGCAGAAAAGGCGCGGCCTTGTTTTGCGCGTAACATTTTTTCCACGCTCCCACTGCCGCCATGCCTGCAACTCCCGTTCCAAGTGATGAACCTACTGCCGCGAACGCTACTGCTATCGCTGCTCCTATCCTGCCGAGCGATTCTACTGTTTCTGGTGTCAATGTCATGTTGTGTTTCTCCTTTTTTTCTGTGTTGTATGTAAATTATGCGGTTGATTTGATTTTCAATGAAGAACTTTCGGCAAACGGTTTGTATTCAAAACCCGACCATTCCTGGCCCATGTGCAGTGAGAACTCAAGAGCATTAAGTCGCACACCGTGAACAAGAACGCTCATGGCGCAAAGAATAATGTTTAATCCATGCCCGATCAAGAGTATTATCAACACTGCCGTGACCGCTAGAATCAATCCCAGCCATTCTCCGGTGTTCATTATGAACCACGCGCCAAGATCAGCCGCCATTCCGTTAAAAGCTTCAGCTACCTTGACTGTCGCAATACCCAGGGCGAAAAGTCTCAGGTATGACATGATATCTCCGAAACAGCTTACAAGACTTAATGCCAGCATGCCAAGATCCATCCATTGTTTCTTTGAAATCAAACCGGCGAGAATAGCCAATATGCCACAAGTAAAAACCGGCGTGAACCAGTAGGGCAGAGCGGAGCCAACAAGCAGATTTCTGGCAATGAAAAAGATCGACCAGATAACAAGTATCCATCCAGCCTGAATGAGCGATCCGGTGTCACGGCCCATTCGTATGGCTTGCCATGCATGTGCTATCGTAAGATGTATGGCGCCTAAAAGCAGGGAGAAAGTCATGCTGTTATTCTGGTTGACCAGCCAGTCAATGCGGGCTTTTTGTAAAAATGATGGCAGTAGTTCAAAGTCAATCGCCAGATAATTGCCCGTTAATATTCCCCATATCACCGTGGAAACCGAAAAAACATAAAGTAATCTGAACGGCTCCGGATTGGCGTGGGCGAATTTTCTGTATCTCAGATATGGCGTCAGTATCAGGAATAACAGACCATAGCCCGCGTCTCCGACGATCATGGCGAAGAAGATGCTCAGGAATATGAAGAAGGAGGAACTGACATCCGTTTCACGATAGCCGGGGACAATCCCTAGAAACTTAAATACGGGCCGCATTACCTTCACCCATGCCGGATACTGCACAAGAGTTGGAACTTTATCGCCAGGAGCCGGGTCCCTGATGACTAATCCCCATCCATTTTCTTTTGCTTTTTCCTGCAGGGCTTGCACACTGTGTTCCGGGCAGAATCCGGTGATGTAAGAAATCTTGTCATGAACGCCCATTCCGTTTTGCGCTTCTATATAAGCCAGTTTTTCGCGCAGTATTACTATAAAATCACGCACCATGTTTGCGGTACAGTGTAGATCAGTCAGTTTTTCATCTACAGCTTTGATATTTGATTCGGTCTTTTCTATTTCATTGAGCACGGCCGACATGGACATGTCAGGCAGGGCAAGTTCTTTGCCATTGAAGTCGAATTCGGATGTGCTTATCAATGCAAAATATTGGCCGGTAGAATCGGTCCTTATCGGGAATGCATCAACGCCTTCCGGCGGGATGAAAGGTTTTCTGCCGGTAATATGGTAGAGTTTAATGATGATGCCTGATTCGCTTAGTTTGCAAATGACGGCAGGATCAAATTCACCATATGGTTCCAGCAGAATTCTTTTTGAATTGAGAATATCGAGATGATCATTCAGGGAATTGATTTCTTTTACAAGCTGATCAACAAGGTCAATAACTTCATTGGCCTGTATTGTTGTTTCGCGCCTTGTTTCAGCGGCCTGCTTATTAGTTCGTGTGCTGAGCGTGTTCAAGGCAGTCTCAGCCTTCGCAAGGTCGGTGCGCGCATTGTCCAGATTGTCGCCTCGCGGTTCCTGAGTGTGCTTTATGTGGAGAATTCCCAGTTCGCGCAAAGCGTTAAGAGACATATCGCTTTCATGCGCCAAGCATAACAGAAGAACATTTTTCATTTTCACGATCATAATTCTGCCGTTGTTAATAACAGGGCTTTACGCCGCTTCATCATTATATTCGTACTCTTCGGTGCGTTTTTTTGCTATCTTGCCGCGCACCACAGCTGCGGTCTGTTCATCGCCAAGGAATATCTTGATCACACGTATGTTTTCTTTGCATTCCGGTATTTTAACTTTTTCAAATAGGTTGACGCGCTGACTTGTTATTGTCAGTTCATGCATGATGAGAGAGTGTTGTTCATCGAGCACCTGGCGTTCAACTCGAAGATTGATAAGTTCACCGATTATTGTTATCGCGTCATCTGTCCATGCTGGTGTGGAAAAAAGATCAGGTGTTGATTTCAGGATATTCACTTTTTGCAGAAGGGGAATATTTACTCCTGCAATGTTGCCTGTTTCCAATGTAACCGATTCCAGGGAAATCAGGTTTTCAATAAATGACGGGGCAGAGTGGGCTGTTTTTTCGGTTGTCCGAAACGCGACAGGTGAATCCGGCAGGATTTTTATCCACGTGTTAAGCCGGGAACGGATGCTTTTTTCCTTCTGTTCTTTTTCTAGAATCTCTGCCGTTATTCGCTGTGATTCTGCCTGTAACTGCTGTTTCTTGAGCTGAAGCATTGGCAGGAAACGTTCGAACCGCCTTAGGGCTTCGCGTTGTGCTTTGAGTTCATTCTTTGTATGCTTGATCTTTGCCATATGCGCGTGACTGTTTTGTTTAAGATATCTTTTGTTTTTGCGGCCAGAACTGTTTGATCAGTTCTGAATGAATGCCTGTTTCCATGGGTTCGAAACAATCGGCCAGAATTTGCCAGCCCAGGTCAAGTGCCGATTCGAGTGGAATATTGACCGAAAGATCCATCATTTCCTTCTCGAAGCGATTGCCGTACTTGAACAGTTTCATGTCCCATTCACTCATCTTGAATCCCATGGACCGTTTTTCCATGGTTTCATTATAAGACGCGTAGAGCTGGATCATTGAATTCATGATCGTGCGATGATCCGGCCGTGTTTTGCCGTTGACCTGCTGTTTCAAACGGCTTAGCGATCCGAACGGTTCTATTCTTCCGTTGCGAAGATAGAATTGACCTTCCGTAATGTAACCTGTGTTGTCCGGTACAGGGTGAGTTACGTCATCGCCCGGCATTGTTGTAACAGCCAGTATGGTTATGGAGCCGGCTGTGTCAAAATCTACAGCCTTTTCATAACGAGCGGCAAGCTGGCTGTACAAGTCGCCGGGATATCCTCGGTTCGACGGTACTTGCTCCATTGTGATCGCAATTTCCTTCATTGCGTCCGCAAAATTGGTCATGTCTGTGAGCAGAACCAGCACGCGCTTGCCCTGCAGGGCGAACTGCTCAGCCACAGCAAGGCCAATATCGGGGAC
>JAQBFJ010000231.1:0-5017 GCA_032123435.1 Verrucomicrobiota bacterium | reverse complement strand
ATTCAGTACTCCTTGATAATGCTGCAGCCATTCCTGCAACGCCAGGGAAGCCTGCTTCAACTGGTCCAAGTCGTCCCCTTGCAGACGTATTTCAACGGCCACGCCAGCCACCCCTGCCTGGGGTTCCTTGAAGTTCAAACTGATAATATCCGGCTGTGAACCAATTTCACTGCGCCAGCGTTGTAAGAAGTCATCGGTACGTCCCACCCGTTCCTCAGCGCTTAAAAGGTCGGCACTGATGGTGGCCACGTGGGTTCCGACCTCGTTGGCGTCAAGATTTTTGTTATATTGAATCATCACATCCTTGATCAGATGTTTCTGCCGAGGTTGCAGCGGCGTAAAATGTTCATCGACCTCTTTGAGCGCATCCGTGATTTCTTCCACCACCGCTTCGGTACGCCATAAGGGTGTTCCCTGGGGCATCAGCAGCCTTGCCTCCATGGAATCCCCGTCGATGTCCGGGAATGCAATTCTTTTTAAATGACCTCCAGCCAGCATCCCTGCGGACACAAGAAACACGGCAATAACCAGACCCAGAAAAAGATATCGCCACTCAACAGCGACATCAACAGCGCGCCCAACAACTTGACTGCGAAGCCAGTCGATGCCATCATCGAAACGACGCCGAAATCCCTTCGGGTTTATCTGCTCAACATGCTTTAAAGCATGTTCGAGATGATGAGGAAGTATCAGAAAGGCTTCCAGCAGACTGACTGCCAATACAGCGATCAACACCACGGGGATGACCTGTAGTACCCTGCCCATGTTACCGCTAAGAAATGCCAGAGGTGCAAACACCGCCACGGATGTTAAAAACGATGAGAGCACACCGGGCATGACCTGCCTGGTCCCTTCTATGGCGGCCTTTAGGGCGGACTCACCCTGACGCAGATGTGTGGCGATATTTTCTGAAATGACGATGGCATCATCCATCAGTAATCCAAGGGAAATCAACAATGCCACCATGGTAATCATATTGATGGACTGCCCCATGAGTGACATGATGAAAAGACCGCCCAGAAAAGAGACTGGCAATCCCATGGTAACCCAGAAGGCAAAGTGGAATCTAAAAAACAGCCACATCACGAGAAATACCAGTATAAGCCCCTGCAACCCATTGGTAACCAGGATCTTTAAGCGCGCACGCACAACGCTTGAGTTGTCATTGGTCAAACTGAGCTTAACACCAGGCGGCGCCATTTGCTGCTCGCGCTCAACAAAGGTTTTGACCGCATCAAAAACCCGCAAGGTATCCTGAGACTTGTTTTTATAGATTTCAAGCAGTCCCGCACGATGTCCATTAAACAGAATTTTTTCTTCATCCAGTTCGAAACTGTCCTTGATATCGGCGATATCGCCTAGCAGAAGCTCTCCACCACCATCGACGGCACTCAAAACCACAAGCTTTTTTAGATCTTGCACCGTCCGCTGCTGGTTCATAAATCGGATCAAATAATTGCGCTGAATTGTTTCAACAGAACCCGCCGGCAGATCGATGTTCTGTCTTACAATGGCATTGGCAATATTGCTGATACTGATGCCATGGCGCTGCAATACCTCTGTCGCGATTCGGACCTGAAGTTGGTGTTCTGAAAATCCGTCCAGGGAAACCTGAGACACCAATGGAAGTCGCTGCAGTCGTTCTTTGAGCTGATCGGCATATGCCTTCAGATCTGCGGTGGTCATCGGTCCCGCAACGCCAATAGAGACCACATGATCTGTACGACCCAGTTGTTTGATCACAGGCGCCTCTGCCTGTTCCGGAAAATTGTCGATGGCTTCTACTTCACTTTTGATGTCATCCATGAACTGCGCAAACATGCCGCCTTCGTTCATTTTGACGATAGCCGTGGCATTGTTTTCCAGGGCCTGGCATTTGATTTCCTCAACGTCATTGACCCCGTCAATCACCTCTTCAAGACGTTGACAAATGGTACGTTCAACATCCTCGGGACTGGCCCCTGGATACGCCACGCTAATTTGGAGCTCCTGGGGGGCAAATTCTGGAAATGTTTCGCGTTCCAATGTGGGTAACGATGCAAGGCCGACCACCAATAGAAACAGCATTAACAGATTTGCTGCTGTTGGATGGGTAGTAAAAAAACGAATCATTTATCCATTCCCCCACCAACGGATGAAAGCAGTTGCGTCAATGCCTGTTCATCATCGACTGGTGTTAGCAGCATGCCGTCGATCGCCGGCACCAGATCAGATATCACAATCCGTTCATCCGATCTGAGACCCTCTTTGACAATCACGTAATCAGAACCACGAATCCCAGGAATCACATTGCGCCGCTGCATACGGTTTTCAGCGCTGAAAACATAGACCTGGCGGTCATGCAACGCGTTTAGGGGGATAACAATACTGTCCATTTGGGGGCGACCGGACAGCCTCACATCAACAAACAGCCCTTTTACAAGGGGAGGGCGTTTGCCGGGTTGAATACGTCCATAGGGTTTATCGACTTCAATGATGATGTCAACGGTTCTTGTGCGCGGGTCGAGTTCATGACCCACGCGTACCACTTTGGCATCCCATTCAATCAGATCATCGTTCTGTTGCAGCTGAACACTGGCAGTAAGTCCAATGAGCTTGCCTATTTCCGCATAATCCGCATTTTCGGCATCGACAACCACATCGGACTGAACCAGATTGGCCAGTCGTGCCATAGGCATCTGTACCCTTACCTCTGCCGTATTGATACTGTCTGCGACAACCATGACACGGCCCAGCCCGACGAATTCCTGATATTCAATATTAACCGAGGCAATGCGACCGTTGAAAGGCATACGAATGGTGGTGCGTTCAAGGTTGAGTTTCGCAGTAACAACCTGTGTTTCCAGTTTTGCCAAATCTGTCTTTAGTCGCCTGCGGTCAACCGGATAAAGATTGATGCTGTTAAGCAAAGCCTGTACGCGCTGTTGTTGCACCAGCACATTTCGTTGCTCTTTTTCAACATCAGAGGGTGACAAAGAGCCGAAATCAAGCAGTTTCTGCTTACGTTGAAGTTCATCTCTTGCTATTTTCAAGGCCCGGCGTTCAATGGCCAGAGATGCCTTGTCGTTTCCTTCGCGAACATCGACTTGAGCCAACTGGACGTTGACGCTTTCAATCTCTGTCTCAGCATATGCAATCGCCAGCTCGTAATCACTGGGGTCAAGCTTCACCAGAATCTCATCAGCATTGATCAACACACCCTGTTTTAGACGCGGGTGAAGTGTGACAACCTTCCCGCTAACCTGAGCAATCGCCTGCCACACCTGACCCGGTTGCACATAACCGGTTGCCATGGTTTGAGGGAACACTGTCGTTTGTGGTACATGGATTGTCCTTACAGTAGTTGCCCTCTCTTTGATCGGCATATGAACAGGTTTGGAACTGTTCTTTTTTTGATAAACAAAAATTCCTAAACCAATTAAAACGGCCGGAATAATCAGCAACGGTTTGAATCTGTTTAATTGCATGTCACGCCCATTTATATTTTAATGTTCTTTTTACCGCCGAAATAGCGCATAAACTGTGCTCTTTCATATATAGACGGATCCCGGCCTTTGTCCTGGCTCATCTTGCCTTTAAAATTCGAAAGCTGCGTGTATCGTTTACTTGCCATCCATTTCTCGAGTCTGTTTAGCATCTCCTTCAAATACTTCGGTCCGTTCTTATACAGGCTGGATACAACCTGTACAGCATCAGCTCCAGCTAGAATTTGCTTAATGACCGCATCACCATCATGAATACCGGTTGAGGCGGCAAGGTCACAGTCGATTTTTTCCGACATTATGGCAACCCATTTCAACGACATCGCCAAGTCAGACGGCGTGCTGAACACAAAGGAAGGTTTTACCTCAAACGTGTCGATATCGAAGTCCGGACTGAAAAATCGATTGAAAAGCACCAGTCCGGATATTCCGGTATTGGACAATTTCAATATCATCGGTCCAAGATCGGTGAAGTAGTGGCTGATTTTTAAGGCAATGGGAATGGAGATTTCTTTGGTAATTTTCTCGATGATCTGAAAATAGATCAGCTCCTTTTCCTCTCTGGTATGTGTAAAATCTGTTGGTGGGAAAAACATATTCAATTCCAAGGCGTCGGCGCCTGCCTTTTCCAGATGCTTGGCATATGATATCCACTCGACCGAGTGATAATAACAGTTAATGCTTGCCATGACAGGGATGGAAACGGCATTTATGCTTTCCTCAATCAACTCAATGTATTTTTTCAAATTTTCTTCTCGGATAACATAGTCATAATACTCAACAGGATTTCCGTGACCATCGTAGTCAAAGTATTGTACCGTTTCTCCCTGTGTTTTGCTTTGCATTAAAAAATCCTCATACTCATAAGCCACCTCTTCTTCGAATATCGATTTTAATACAACGGCACCTGCGCCGTTCTCTTCAAGTTCTTTTATCCTTTTGACAGAACTCGTTAATCCTGAACTGCCAACAATAATTGGATTTTTGAGTTTTAATCCCAAATAACTTGTTTCCAGATTCATAGCTATTCTCCTTTTTGCCTTATCATGCATAAAATCTATACATTATTCAATGAGCTCAGGGAGGCGAATTCACGCTTCCGATTCTACAGTATCGGAGCGCCTATGCCGTGAAATCAGAGCCATATCTATGAACATTTGTAAAAATATGAGTATTTTGTAGGGTAACGCATGAAGTCCAAAGCCCGCGTCTTATCTACCATGGTAGAGTGGCTGAGTAGGATCTAGTTCTTCAGTAGATGGAACGTTGAGATACCGTCAATAATGTGGTGACTAGGAATTAAGGATATTGGCACCATATTTGTCATCTAGGTGAACTTGCGATTACTTGACACGATCTGAAATATCGTGAAGCCTATAGATACCATCATTCACCTTTAATTATCAAGATATTAAAACATTCAGATAACCATATTATACATTGAAAACACGGCACCTCATTCTCGCCGCAACAGAACTGAAAGGGCGCCAGGCGCTTCTTCGTCAACAATGGTGTCATAAGCAAACAGGTGCATG
>JAQBFJ010000230.1:0-35980 GCA_032123435.1 Verrucomicrobiota bacterium | reverse complement strand
AATATCCCAACCCTGTTCCTGGATGGAATACAGATCCAGCACGCCATATTGAATCTGCTGAACAACGCGGCAGACGCCATGAACAACAAAGGAACAATCGAAATATCATTGCAGGCGGAAGGAGAATCTGTCGTTGTCCGGATAAAGGATAATGGACCAGGCATGGAAAAACAGGTGCAGGAAAATATTTTCGATCCTTTTTTCACGACAAAAAAAGCGCAAAAAGGGCTCGGACTCGGACTCTCCATAACATATCGCCTTATCACCAGGAACGGCGGTACAATAGATGTAGTAAGTGAACCAGGGAAAGGCTCTGAATTCATCCTGACTTTCGATGCCAACAATACAAAAGACCTGGAAACGTAGATTTCGGGGACACAGTGTGGGACTGAGGAGTCGTGGGACTGAGGGGTCAGCTCCCAAAATAGCAAAATAAGGAATTATTTCTATCTCTTACCGGGACCAGCCATCAAGGCGCTAAATGGCAGACCCCGACTTTGTGTGACCTTGGTCTTTCTGCAAAGTGTTTTTCTCACTCAGCCAGGTGTCATTCTGCTCCAAACAACAAGTGGGATGCATGAACGCATCTCATTTCCATTCCGAAACATGCTTGACGTTGGCGCAGCACGTATTATAGTCTGGCTGTGTTGTCGCATGTTTGAGAACAAATACGGCATGGAGTGGTACTTGCGACACGAAATGACGAGTGAGAACACTTTGCCTCCCAAATTGGCAGGATAACGAGATAGCGTTTACCTCCCGATTTGGAAGGATAACGAGATCTGTTGAATAAGTAGTTAGCCGTAAAGAACAATTGAATGTCTGGACTATCGGGTAGCTCTTTGCTATGTTTTCAGCATGAAGTTCACCCAGTATTTTGAACATACGAGAATACGGCCTGACCGTGCTACAATCAAGTTGGACTGGATCGAAAGCACGGTTCTTGCCCCTGACGTCGAAAGAGTTCAGGCCGATGGCCGCATTCGCCGGTGGAAAAAGATAATTGAAGCAGATAGCAAGTATTTAAGAGTAGTCCTTCTGGAAGATGGCACTACCATTCATAATGCATTTTTTGACAGAAGATTTAAGGAGTAAATATAATGAAAGCAAAATACTTCTCAGACACAGACACACTCTTGCTGACATTTAGCAAGCATGACATCACAGAGACATACGACTTGAATGAAGACGTTCTGGTCGAGGTTGATAAAGATGGTCATGTCGTCAGCATGACAGTTGAACATGCCAAAGACCAAACCGATGTTAACGAGTTCTCCTACCAGCTTGCAACGGCTTAGAGAATCACGGCTAATAAGTAGTTCTGCAAGGAAGGGAGATCGGCATGAAAACACTATCCACTGGTGTCTGCGCAATCGCCGCAGTGATGTTAATGTCTGGATGTGGTGGAGATAGACAACCCGAACCAGCGAGGTCGGCATCGACCAACACGGCCACGGACATCACCGTCCCGCATTCTGAGGCTGTCCAGACTATCGAGGGTAACGACGTGCTTCTCGCCAGTTCCGCCTCTGCACCACTTGCGCATGTAGTGACAAATTCAATCGGAATTGAATTCCGACTTATCGAGCCCGGGAATCCGGGATCTGCCACAACGGATCTGCCAAGGGCAGTCTACTTCTCTATTCACGAAATTACACAGAGTCAGTACGAGTCCGTCACAAAGAACAACCCAAGTCAGTTTGAGGGTGGCGAGCGCCCTGTTGAGAAAGTGTCGTGGCAGCAAGCTGTCGACTTCTGCCGGACGCTCAGTGCCACGGATGGAAAAGAGTACAGACTGCCGAGCCAGGCTGAATGGCAATACGCTTGCAGAGCGGGAACTAGCACGAAGTACAGCTTTGGCGACGATGTTGCCGAATTACCAGAACACGCCAACTACGCTGACAACTCCCGCAGACTCGATCCGTCGAACCCGTATGATCTTGTCTTTAAGGACAAGCTCTACAGTGACGGCCACAACAACACGGCCCCGGTCGGCAGCTTCAAGCCAAATCCGTGGGGTCTCTACGACATGCATGGGAACGTGGCCGAATGGTGTACCGAAATCGTGTGCTGCGGCGGATCGTGGTACGATTTGCCTGACTTGGTGGCATCTGATGCTTACACTACGCGGACCGACAAAGACGATGGATGGTACACGACCGGGTTTCGAGTTGTACTCGAAACAGACTAAATAGTGTCTCCCTACAATCCTTGAGACAGAATGCAGAACCAGTTGCTACGCCGTACCCAGTAAGGCCGCGCGGTGCGCGTCCTCACTGGTCCGGTGAGCAGGACGTTCGGTTTAAGAGAATGATAAACGAAACTATCAAAATTGGCCCCACGACGTATCAGACAACAATAGCTGATCATCCAGATGGTCAGGAACTCAAGATTGATGTAGTCGAACGCACGGGAGGCACACGTCATAGTTATCACACCGTATGGCCATATCGAGATCAAGAGTCGCTGTTGTCTGATCTTGACAGTTTTACAAACCGATCACCTGAACCGATCAAAGGGGAATGGTTCGCACGTTTTGCATCGTGGCTCCTTCGAAGACCTCTTGTCGGTCGCCTTGGCACAATTGCGGAAATCGAGGAGCAGAACCGGAAGATTGATGCATTCCTCGCCAAGTGTCGAGGGGAGAAGATCTTTGTCATGAAAGATGGGCCGAGCAATCGGCAAGGAAACCAGATGACGTTTTGGATCTGCTTCCCGTTTCGCCATTTGAATGAATTAAAGAAAAAAATAACCGAATCGGGATAGGGGGAAGCCCCATCGCTGAGGCCCCCTCCCACACCACCACGGCATGCGGGTCCGCACCGGGCGGTTCTTGCTGGTGAAGCTCCATTGAACTTCACATCCTCCGACATACTGTACCTTCTACGCGACACCATCAAAGTTATTGGCGCGGCGGAATGCGCGTTGTCACCTGCGACAGTAGGCATCTTTTACGTCAATCAGGATAATCCAATGAAAGGCGGGACCGGTCACACGATCAGAGTGTGTGGAAAGCAGGGCGTTCCAGTCGCATTTCAGGATGAATGGACAAATTGGCCATCATTGCCAAAAACGTAATTCCTATCGACAGAACAATCTGGTTGACGGTTGCCGCAAAGATGAGGGAAGGATTCTATTCATACTCATTTCCACGCTTAACGCCTCGAATGAACCGCTTCGGGGTGGATGTTGTTGTTGGTTGTGTCTCGGCTCTTGTGTGTCTTCCTTTGATTTGAACGGCAAGCATGGCAAGAGCCCCAGCCAGAAGGGCTCCCGAGGCGATTCTCCACGGGAGCGTCTGGTGTTTCAAATCCGCAACGAACTCTTGCTCAGTCATGCCCGAACCAGACCACGGAGGAACGGGGCCGGTGATCCAAGTTGGATCCGCAACGACGTTTGCGAAGAAGAACGCACCGCAGGCCGCTAGGAGCAACAAGGCAATACCTGTGGACCTCAATATCTTCATTTCCTCTTTCAACCAACTACTTATTATACCGACTAGGCCTGGTCGGCCTAACACTTTTTCTCTAAAACAACGAGATCATCTTTTTTCTATTGAAAACATTGGCTAATACTTAGATTCGAGCCCGTTTTCTGCTCCAGCTAAAGCCGACTGGAAACCCAGCGTCAATTTCTTATTTTGCTATTTTGGGGGCTCTGACCCTTCAGCCTCTCCCGATGCGAACGTCAACAATTCGCCTTATTGTCTTGTTATCCATTCTCCTGGTCGCTTGTAAGCATCCTTCCGATCATCGATCGTGAGGATAGAGATTGTTTTTGATTCCTGGTCGACGACATAAAACAGTCGGAATCTGCCGATCCGATATCGCCATGTGGCGGGGGAGTAATCTTGATGTTTCTTGATGTTGGTACCCCAGAATGGGTCCGTTCGTATCTGTGGGTAGACATAGGAATTGAGTTTCCTGCGGAGGAAATTCCCGTCGCGCGAGGACAGCTTCTTGAACTGCTTTGCAAATTCATCGGTCTCGAAAATTCGAAAATCAGACAAACCGACCTCGTTTAGCTTTGACATCGCGAAGACCGGCTGTGATGCTACGGTTCAGACTCGCGTTGTCTCGGATTTCCGCCATTTCAAACTCATCAATATATTCATGTTCTTCAACAAAACGGAGAGCCGCCGTCTCAATAAAATTCGAGAGGGGACGGCGGTCGTTTTCCGCAAAGTCTCGAAATTTGCGATAAACTTTGTCATCTAATCTGAGAGTTACCGTTTTTGACATTGTTACCTCCATTCTTCAACTATAGAATACAATAGAATACAGGAGCATGCAATCCTATTCTTTCTTTTTTACGAGACTAACAGTTTAGCCAAGGACTGATTCCATCGGACATTCTGGCGAGCATCATTATTGATTATCAAGTGTGGGATTACGTTGACTGGGCACGAAGTAAAGAAATGGAATAACACCGATCGGGATAGGGAGACCCATCGCTGAGGGAGACTGAGGGACCCGAAAGGCGCTAAACTATTACCCCCATTTTAAAGGCGCTCTCGCAAAATGCGCTTGAACTCCAAGAGCCCAACATCAATAATCAACTGTATTACAAGGCTTTAAAACCGGACAGTAGTGGTTCAAAATAAAGGATAAATCGGACAGCAGATATCATCAAAATGGCAAATCGTATTCCTTGATCTTGCGTTGAATTGTGCGGCGAGAGATCCCAAGCTTATCAGCCACAATCGTTCGATTACCATCATTACGCTGAAGTAATTGCAGAAGTATCGCCCTGTCAAGTTCATCAAGCGTCATTCCATCAGGCACATGAAACTGGTCTGACACCCGATCAATACCATGATCAATCCGAAAATCCGATATACGTAAAATCGGACCGGCCACCATTATGACCGCCGACTCAACAGCATTGCGTAATTGCCGTACATTGCCGGGCCAATCATACTTTTCGAGCGCGTCATAACACGCGCCATCAATCGCCTTGATATTGCGGCCATGCTCACTGCACGACAACGCAACAAAACGATCAACTAACGGACGTATATCGGCAGGTCGTTTTCTAAGCGGCGGGATAGTAAGATCAACCACTTTTAATCTGTAAAATAAGTCTTCCCTGAACTCGCCTTCCTCAACAAGCTCATCCAGCATCCTGTTGGAAGCCGAGATGACCCGAACATCAACAGGAATCGAACATTGTCCGCCGACACGAACCATCTCCCGTTCTTCCAGCGCGCGCAACAGTTTCACCTGTACCGACATCGGCGCGTTACCAATCTCATCCAGAAAAAGACTTCCGCCATGCGCACGCTCAAATGCGCCCTTGCGCGTGTTTACAGCGCCGGTAAAGGCGCCCTTCTCATGCCCGAACAGCTCCGATTCCAGAAGACTCTCGGCGAACGCGCCGCAATTAATCGCCACAAACGGCTCGCCACTCCGTCTGCCTTCAACATGCAAAGCACGCGCAACCAGTTCTTTGCCCGTTCCGCTTTCACCTTGAATCAGGACAGTTGCCGTGGTATCAGCCAATATTTTCACCTGCCTGATCACTTCCTGCATTCCCCTGGATTCGGCCACCATTGCCGCGATACCATAACGCTCGTCTACACATTGCCGAAGACGAGTCACTTCCGTTTTCAGACGCTGTGTCTCAGCGGCGTGCCGCACCTTTGACTGCAAATCGTCCAGATCCAGCGGCTTGGTAATATAATCATAAGCGCCATCCTTTAATGCCTGTACCGCAGTAGATACCGTTCCGTAAGCGGTCATTATCAGAACAGGCATTTCCACATCCACCTGCTTTATCTGTTTCAACACCGTTATACCGTCAATATCCGGCAGAATCAAATCGGATAGAACAACATCAAACGTCTGCTCCTTGAATAAACGACAACCCGTGCTCCCGTCAACCGCCGTCACAACTTCGAATCCGGCGTCTTTCAAAGCGTCGGCAACTGCCGCGCGCCCGTCAGGATCGTCTTCAATAACCAATATTTTTTGTTTACTCATTTAATTGTCCGCATCTTTTCTTCAAGCAACCTGCAATGTAATACGGAACCACGCGCCGCCTTCCGGTCTGTTCATTGCCTTGATGGTACCACCGCTTTTTTCGACTGCCGTTTTTGCCAGAAACAGACCAAGTCCAGTGCCATCCGGCCGCGTGGAGAAGAACATATCAAATACACGGGACAAGTCATCTTCAGATATGCCCGGGCCGTTATCCATAACGTCAATAACAGCCTCATCTTTCATTTTGGATACAAGCACCCTTATCATTCCGCCTTTTCCGGCAAAATGCTCCGCGTTCCCAATCACATTGAGCAGAACACGATTTAACGACAACTGATACGCCAGAACTTCTATTTTTTCAGTGCCAAACTCTATATCCAAGGTCTGCCCGGCCTGTTCAATGCGCGGTTTCATCAGAGCGACACAATCCTTTAGACAAGCCGTTAAATCGGATTTTTCCCGTTTATCACGTGACGGACCTGATATATATAAAAATTCCTGAAAAACCTTATCCATCCTGTCAATTGTAATCCTTGCCCTTTCTGACAACTCCTTCAGGCGATCAAGATCACAGGCGTCCCCCTGCTTGTTCGCCTCCTTGTTCAGCATTTGAACATCAAGCCTTAATGCCGACATCGGATTGCGAAAATCATGAACTATACCGTTAGCCATTACACCGGCGAACGCAAGATGCTCCTCCTGTCTCCGTTTCGACTCTCTGACATTCTCCCTGCGTATCATCC
Organism: Verrucomicrobiota bacterium; assembly: GCA_032123435.1. Taxonomy (GTDB): domain Bacteria; phylum Verrucomicrobiota; class Kiritimatiellia; order UBA8416; family JAQBFJ01; genus JAQBFJ01. Next base: position 29,256 of record JAQBFJ010000230.1, on the reverse strand, counting down.
AGATGATGAGCAAAACACATACTCCGAATGAAATAATTACCGTCAGCAAGGATACCTTGAACATGGAAACTATGGTGTCCGCTGATGCCATTTCCTCGCGTTGAACGGCACCCCTTTTCAATGCCACTTCAATAGTCCTGTCCACACCATCATTATCCGTGAACCGTGTTGAAAAAACAACTACGGGCATAACTTCATTGCCGATCCCCAATAGTTCCCGACTCAGCCCAACGGACAGATCAGGCGGCACGGCATTGCTCTTCAAACCTTCTTCAGATGCAATGATCGAATCCCTTTGCTCATGGAAAACAGTTATCCCGTCCTTCATTACAGAAACATATTGCAGATCATCGTCCATAGCGCATAACGAACGAATCTGACGGGAGAACCCACTCCAATCTTCGCTTCCGACGCCTGCTTCTTTGACAACAGACTCGCCGGCGAGATGTTTAGCCAGCAATCCCCCCTTGTCCATCACCGACATTGCCGCCGTCGCGTGCGCGGAACGATACTGCATATCATGCAGATACCAAAGTGCCGCGGCACTAAGTATTGCGATAAGAATGACAACCAACGTGGTTATCATCATAAGTGACGAACGAAAGTGCGCGTTTTTCATAGTATTTGTTATTTAAGCACAAGTTATGCCTGAACTCGAGTCTGTTTTAATTTAATATAAAAACACATTAACGTGCAATCTTCATGATCCTCCGTTAAACCCGAACATTGCACCAGCATTGTGCAGTGTTCGCCTTAAACAGGAATTAACCGGACATTTTGTCACATTAGAAGCCAAAATGTCGCGCCCTTTCCTTGTCATACTGACGGAAAAACAGCCAAGCCTGACTGGCATGGTTCCTGCAGTAATTCCTGTAAACAGACTAACAGGAAAATGATTATGGCTAACGATACATTTAACAATCATTACAAACCGGTATCCGGCAGATGGTTAAGCTTTAATCGGGTTCTGCTTCTGTCAGTTATCGCTCTACAGGTTTTGATTCTGGCCAAATTGTTTGGAAAAACGAACCAGACAACGCCGCATCCGATGCAGGAAGAAATCAGCACGCCGCGCCCTACACAGGACATTGATGATAACAAATCGGTCAAAGGTGCCACGCCGCACAAACATGATGCCAATAGCGTATCATTGTCGTTCAATTATCGTCCACCTCGAATCTTTAAACGCACACACAGACCATCATCACTGTTCTCATCGTTTATGAACGATCCTTTCATGGATTTTCATGAAAAGATGGATCGCATGTTTCAGGAAGCGGCCACTGATTTTCAGCAGATGGAGGAAATGCTCATGAACTGGGATACCGGCTGGAGCACGCTTGGCATGTCACCAGCCCTCGACATGCGGGAACAGCGCGATGATTACGTAGTTATAATGGGAATTCCGGACATGAACATTTCGAACATATCCATAAATCTTGACGGTCGGCTCCTTACGGTATCGTCCCGTCATGACGAACAGAATCCAGACCAGATCAGAAAAGCCCGGTTCGAAAGAAAACTGCTCCTGCCCGGCCCGGTCAAGGACGGGACTGATGTACAAACTGTATTTACGAACAATATTCTCAAGATAGTGATTCCGAAAGAAGACAGGAATTCAACAACGGACGATAACAGGGATATCTGATAATACTTATGGAAAAAACTTTTTATTCAAACACACCGTTATTGATTGGCGTTGCCGCATTTCCACACACAAGCTCGTCTTGCCGCGTAAGTGCCGACTGTATCATCAACAGCCAGGCAACATTCTGTGAGATCAGCGCATTGAACATTTGCCGCGGATATGTTCACACAACATGGAGAACAATAAAAACATCTTGAAAAATGGTCAAAATACTTGTAAACACCTGTCACAGTAATCATGGCTGATATCTATAGATTCGTTCGGATCTCAGCATTTAAGGAGATGAATAAATATGATGATTGAAGTAAAAGACCTGTATAAGTCGTTTGGCCGGATACAGGCCGTTAACGGAGTATCGTTCAATGTGGAGAAAGGCGACGTGCTCGGCTTTCTCGGGCCTAACGGCGCCGGCAAAACCACTACCATGCGCATGATAACAGGATTTCTTCCACCTTCATCAGGTTCGATCAATGTCTGCGGACATGATGTCGCGAAGGATCCCGTAGCGGTAAAAACAGAGATAGGATACCTTCCTGAAAACGCTCCCGCGTATGACTCTATGACGGTTATTAATTTCCTGCGATTTGCCGCTGAAATCCGCGGCTATCACGGGAAGGAACGCGACACGGTTGTTTCAACCGCGATAGAGCAATGCAAACTGGATTCCGTGCGTCATCAATCGATAGCAACCCTGTCGAAAGGATACAAACAGCGGGCATGTTTCGCGCAGGCAATAATTCACAATCCTCCAATCCTCATAATGGATGAACCTACGGACGGTCTTGATCCGAACCAGAAACACCTGGTCAGAACAATGATCCGCGAAATGGCGGCGGAGAAGGCCATTATTATTTCCACACACATACTTGAGGAAGTAGACGCCGTCTGCACAAAGGCCATAATCATCAACAAAGGCTCAATAGTCGCGAACGGGACGCCTGACGAACTTAAATCCAGGAGTCCTTCCAAACGGCTTGACGAGGTATTCAGAAAACTTACTCTCGGCGAGGAGGCATAAAATGAACAGCATCAAGATAATGGCTACAATTTTCAAACGTGAATTGAAATCGTATTTCGAATCACCGGTGGCATATGTATTTATAGTTGTGTTCCTTGTGCTCACTGGATTCCTGACTTTCTTTGTCACACAACTATATGAAAGACAGACAGCGGATTTGCTTCCGTTCTTCTTCTGGCATCCGTGGGTATATCTTCTATTCGTGCCTGCGGCGACAATGGGGCTCTGGGCCGAGGAGCGCAGAAGCGGCACAATTGAACTTCTGCTCACCATGCCCGTAACAATGATGCAGGCGATTATTGGTAAATTCATGGCCGCATGGCTGTTCATTCTGATAGGAGTATGTCTAACATTCCCCATTGTATTCACTGTATGTTATCTGGGCGATCCGGATATGGGTGTCATTATGTGCGCCTATATCGGCTCCATTCTTTTTGCCGGCGCCTGTGTTTCGATAGGCATGCTGACATCATCAATAACACGCAGTCAGGTTATAAGTTTTGTATTGTCTTTCGTCTTCTGTTTAATTTTGATCATTGCAGGATGGCCACCTGTAATCCGGGTATTACTGGAATGGAAAGCGCCAGTATGGCTCGTCGATGCTGTAACCGCATTCAGTCTGATGCCTCATCTTCAATCTATACAGCGAGGCGTCATTGACGCACGGGATATTGTTTACTATTTGAGCATAATAATCTTCATGATCATGAGCACTCATATTGTGCTCGATAACAGAAAATCAGCGTAAGGAAACATAATACCATGAAAAAAATAAATTCAAATTCTGTTTGGAAAGCCGCAGGCGGCTTCATTGGATTGATCGCTTTGTTTGCTTGTCTGGTCGCAGTAAATATCATACTGGACAGCTTCAACCTTAGAAAGGATTTTACGGCAGACAAACTGTATTCTCTTTCAGATGGAAGCAAGTCCATGCTCAATGATATCGACGAAAAGGTTACACTAAAACTCTTCTTCAACGGCAGTAATCCACGCGTGCCCGTTTCACTCAAAACCTACGCCCAACAGGTTGAAGATCTGCTGTACGAATACAGGATGACCAATCCGCGCAGGATCAGTATTGAAAAATACGATCCCAAACCTGATTCAGACACTGAAGAATGGGCGCAGAAATACGGCATTGTGGGACAGCCGATAGAAATGTTCGGGCCTCCTCTTTATTTCGGATTGGTTGCCGTAGCCGGCGCCAGGGAACAGGTTATTCCATTCCTTGATCCACGCGCTGAAGAGCTTCTTGAGTACAACATATCGCGTCTGATTTACAAGGCCACGCATCCGCAAAGATCGACGATTGGTATACTCAGCAGTCTGTCCGTGCTCGGCAGTACATCGCCGTTCGCGCCTGCCCAGCAACCTCAGCAGACATGGCTGGCATTCCAGAATCTTCAGCAGGATTATGACATCATTCCCGTATCAACCGACACGGACAATATAGATATAGGCATAGACACGCTTGTCATTGTGCATCCAAAGGATCTGCCTGATATCACCATGTACGCGATTGATCAGTTTCTAATGCGCGGCGGCAAGATAATAGCGTTCCTTGATCCTGTCAGCACAGCTGATCTCGAAGCCAACCCGCCGCAACAGTATCGCGTACCCAAGGCAGCTTCGAACCTGAAACCACTGCTTGCCGCCTGGGGCATTGAATATGATCAGACCCAGGTTCTTGCCGACATGAATGCTGCTTCCCGCATCAGATCCGGCGATGGTCAGATTGAAGATTCGCCGGTATGGCTGTCGCTCAGAAAGGAGAACATAGCGAAAGACGATCTGCTTACAGCCAGGCTGGACTCGATAATGCTGCCATTTTCCGGAACATTCGTCGACAATACATCCGATGATCTGACGGTAACGCCACTTCTTACATCTTCCAGCAATGCCGGCTTGATCCATTTCATGAACGCCCAGTTTGGAGCTGGTGCGATAAACCGTGATTTCAAGCCTGCTGGAATCCCATTGAACATAGCCATGCGGATCACCGGCACATTCCCAACAGCTTTTCCAGACGGCCGACCTGAATCCGCGGATGCCGGATCGGACAAAAAGGAAGAAAAACCGGACGAAACAAAGGATACCGGGCTTAAGACAGGAAGCAGTGCGGTAATCCTTATCGGTGACTCGGATATGATTTACGACCGATTCTGCGTGCAGGAAATGAACTTCTTCGGAGCCAGGGCGTTTCAGCCGCTTAACGACAACATAAACTTCTTCCAGAACGCGGTGGAACAAATGAGCGGAAGCACTGATCTGATTGCGATCAGATCGCGCGGAAAATTCGACCGGCCATTCGAACGCGTGCGCGCGCTTGAGCAGAAGGCTCAAAATGAATGGCGCGAAAAAGAGCAGGATCTCACCATGAAACTCACGGATACACAGCAGAAGCTGAACCAGCTTCAAGCCCAAAAGGAATCCGATCAACGCTATATCCTGAGCAACGAACAGAAAAAGGCCCTCGAATCCTTCAAGAATGAAGAGATCAGGATCAAACAGGAACTGAGAAACGTTAAGAAGAACCTGCGCAAAGATATAGACCAGCTCGGGATGCAGCTCAAGTTCATCAACATAGCGCTCATGCCGCTCCTGGTATGCGTAATGGGAGTAGCGTTCGCAATGTATAGAAGATTCAAATAATAGGAATAAAGTTTATCAAAAAAGGAGATTATACCGGAAAATGAAAACCAGGAACCTGCTTATTCTTTCAGCTCTGGCCATTCTGTTGGTCGGCGCCGCTTTGATAACATCACGAGACAAAGAAGAAAAAGTATCTCTCGACATCATTGGCTCCCCTCTTCTACCGAATCTTGATGTTAATGACATTACCAAAATGGTCGTGCAGTCGCCGCAAGAATTATCAACCATCGTAAAACATGACGGCATATGGTGTCTTGCCGAAAACTTCAATCATCCCGTCGACTTTGAAAAAGTAAGGCGCGCAATCCTGTCTCTTTCAGAAGCAACAATCGGACAGGTGATTGACATTGACAGCAGTCAGCGTCAGGCACTCCAGCTCACCGAGCCGCCCGGAGCAGAGACGGCTGGAACCAGAGTGACTCTTTACGACAGCAACGACAAGAAAGCCGCCTCAGTTCTGATCGGGAAAGGCCGGGAACGCCCTGCTGAAACACAGCGTTTCAGCGGCGATTATGATGGACATTACGTGGATACAGGGGCAGACCACGGCGTATATCTCGTGGGCAAAGCCATCACTGACTTTCCCTTGTTTGCCAGATATTGGCTGAACACCATTCTGCTAAATGTGCAGTCGGACAATATAACCAACATTACCATCACCATGCCGGAGCAGGAAGATGTTATCCTTTCAGTTAATGGGGAAAACAAGCTGGCCTTACCTGAATTGCCGCGTAACAAGGAGCCCAATGATGATAAGATCGGCAAAATCCGGTCCGCGCTTACGTATTTACGTTTCGACGACATCGCCGATCCCGCGCTGACCGAAGAACAGCTTGGCATGGACAGCGCGTCCATTCTTACGGCCATCACCCTGAAAGGCGAGATTTATACTTTGAAAATAGGCGCCATGACAGAAGACGGATCAGGCCGTTATATCCGAGTCAGCGGCGCGTTATTGGGAAAACCGGCCCAACAGGAAGAACCTCAGCCGGAACAGACACTTGAGGAAACCGATGAACCGGACAAAGGTCTTGAGTCAGACACATCTGAATCTGAACAGCCTGCTCTGGAACTGGCGGCTGAAGAACTTCAGAAGACACAGGAACGAGTCATGCTGGCGATAGAGATTAACGATCTAAACGAGGCATTGAATAAATGGACTTATATCATTGCTCCGCATAAGGTTGAGACAATGCTCGTCACTAAATCCGACCTAATCAAGGAAAAGGAAGACGATAAAGACAAGTAACGCATAAACTTATTCGCAAGAAAGGCCAATACATGAATGTTGACATAGAAAAAACGACTGACCTGATCGGCAGTCAGGCTGCTGCAATAGAAAGTCTGCGCGCGGAAATAAACAAGGTTCTGGTCGGTCAGGAAAAGCTTATTGATCGGATGCTCATAGCTCTTATAACGGGCGGCCACATACTGCTGGAAGGAGTTCCTGGTTTGGCAAAGACAACAGCCGTCCGCACACTGGCGCAGACGCTGGGCGTGCAATATCAGCGCATTTCATTTACCCCTGATCTTCTTCCTGCAGATGTTATAGGCACCATGATATACAATCCCAAGGAAGGTTCCTTCGCGCCTAAACATGGCCCTGTCTTCACTAATCTTCTGCTGGCAGACGAAATCAACCGCGCTCCAGCCAAGGTACAATCCGCTCTGCTTGAAGCCATGCAGGAACATCAGGTAACAATAGGCGATAAATCGTACAAACTGCCGGAACCATTCCTGGTGATGGCCACACAAAATCCCATTGAGCAGGAAGGCACATATCCATTGCCAGAAGCACAGATAGACCGTTTTATGCTGAAATGCAAAATAGTTTATCCGGCACGGGATGATGAACGGCGAATAATGAACAGATTCACAAAGCGCCAGGAAATCAAGGTGAACCAAACGCTATCCGCTGAACAGATCTTCACCATGCGCAACGTGCTGGACCAGATTTACTGTGATGAAAAGGTTGGCGATTACATCCTTGATATAGTGTTCGCGACAAGGAATCCGGCTGATTACAAACTCGATATCGGACATCAGATAGAATACGGCGCATCGCCGCGCGCGACCCTCTACCTCAATCTTGCGGCAAGAGCAAACGCCATGTTGAACGGCCGTGCTTACGCGACGCCGCAGGATGTAAAGGAGATCGCCTGTGATGTACTCAGGCACAGAATCATACTTACTTATGAAGCTGAAGCCGAAGAGGTCTCCAGCGAAGATATTATCACACAAATACTTGGCAATATCGTTGTGCCTTGAAAACGCGCTCATCACGGCAGGATCAACGCCAGGTGCAATGCGTCAATCGTTTCCGCGTTGAGATCACCTGCATTAAAGCGGAACAGAAAACTGAAAAACATAAGGACTTCTCATGGCGATAGACACCAGAGAACTAATGAAACAAGTCGGGAAGATCAGGGTCATCACCAATCGGCTTGTGGACGAGCATTTGTCGGGCGAATATCATTCCGTTTTCAAAGGGCGCGGCATCGAATTTGACGAAGTACGCGAATATGTCGCTGGTGATGATGTGCGCTCTATCGACTGGAACGTAACCGCGCGAATGGGCCATCCTTTTATAAAACGGTTCGCCGAAGAACGCGAATTAACCGTTATATTCCTGGTGGACATTTCCGGCTCGCAGTGTTTCGGATCAGGAACCCGGTCAAAAGCCGAAGCAGCCGCGGAAATATGCTGTCTACTGGCGCTTTCCGCAGTTAAGAACCAGGACAAAATAGGACTGATCCTGTTCAGTGATCGCATAGACAAATGCCTGCCGCCACGCAAGGGAAGAACTGCCAGCATGCGTATTGTGCGCGAAGTACTCGCAGCCGAAGAGACCAGACGCGGAACCGATATTTCCGCCGCATTGCGTTTTCTCAACAACGTTCAAAAGAAGAAAGCGGTAGTGTTCCTCATATCCGACTTCATGGATTCCGGATACGAAAAGGAACTGCGCGTTACGGTGCGTAAACATGACTTGATCTGCTGTCCCGTTTCCGATCCGCGCGAAACCGCCCTGGAGAACGTCGGCTTGATCGAAATTGAAGACCCTGAAACCGGCGACCTTGTATTGCTTGATACCGGTTCGCCAGCGGTACGTGAAAGCTTCGCGGCCCACGCCGGGAAAGAACAGGAGGATCTGCGCAAGATCTTCAAGAAATTCAAGATCGACAACATGTTCCTGTCAACCGCACGCCCGTTTTTCGGCGATGTCCGTAAACTGTTCAGACAAAGACAGGTGCGGGCAAACAGAGGTTAGATCGCATGTTTCGTAAGGAAAATCAAAATTATGCATATCGTCATCACGGCTGATTATTAATCGGCAGAAGGTACAAATTGAGCATCTGTAGACATATTTTTCTGATACTGGGCTTACTGCTTGTTCCGGCATGCGGCAGGAACATTGACGAACAACAGCCATCCCTGAACGAACCGCGCATCGAAAGATTTTCGCATGGGCCGATAAAAATAACCATAACCGCCGAACCACCAAACGTGTATCTGGACAAGGACATTTTCCTGACAATAAAAATCACCGCCCCTTCGGAAATGGACGTGCGTCTGCCGCCGCTGAACGACAGGCTTAATGGTTTCATACTGAACGGATCATATGACACTGACAGCACAACCGACACCGGCACGAGGACATTCGAGCGTCGCGCACGCATTACGCCGATATTGGCCGAAGAATACAGGATAGCACCGATAACTCTGACGTATACCGACAGAGGACGCAGTCCAGCTCAAGACGGCTGGTTCTTCACGCGGCCCATTACATTTGACCTGATCCCCCCCATCACCGGTGATCCACGGGACAACATCACGGAAAACATCAAGCCTGTATGGATCCCGCCATCTCGCAAAACAGTCTTTATATGTGCTCTGCTGGGCCTTGTCATTGCCGGTCTGATCGCAATAGTAATTCTACTGTTGAAGAGAGCGCGTCATGAGATACAACTGAGACGCATGTCGCCACGGGAACGGGCCCTGAAGGAATTAGACCAGCTCATGGCAATGCGCCTGATAGAAAAGGATCAGGTAAAAAGGTTTTATATAGAATTAACGCTGGTCGTTCGCCGCTACATAGAAAGACTGCACGGCATCAGGGCACCGGAACAGACAACCCAGGAATTCCTGATTGCCGTCAGCAACGATTCCAGATTCAGCATGGAAGTCGTAAAAAAACTGAAAACGTTCATGGAGGCGGCGGATCTGGTGAAATTTGCTTCTCACAAACCATCCAGCGAAGCCGTCGACAGGTCAATCACAACGGCGCGCGATTACATAGAAAAGGATTCCTGCATTGCCATGCAGGCCGACAACAGAACAGGCGGTAATTGATAATGTTCAGATTCGCGCATCCATATTATTTTCTTTTGATTATTCCCGCAATATCAACTCTATGGTTCATATACCGTAAAAGAATTAAACAGGGCATTGTTTTCGCGCAGACCTCGCGTCTGCCCGCGTCTTTGCCCACATGGCGAACACGCGCAAGTAACGTTCTCTCAGCCCTTATCATTGCCGGCTTGATTCTAGCCGTAACGGCTCTCGCCCGGCCCCAAACAATTCTATCCTCGGCGCGCAAGAGCGCTGACGTTATTGCCATAGAAATGGTAACTGATGTTTCAGGCTCAATGGAAGCGCTGGATCTTTCGATTAAAACGCCAACAGGCATAAAGTATCGGACCAGGCTCGACGCCGTGAAGGAAACTTTTATTGAATTCATAGAAAAACGTCCTGACGATCTAATCGGACTGATTACGTTTGGCGGTTACGCGTCTACTCGTTCTCCGCTTACAACTGATCATGGAGCTCTTCTGCATGTACTGAAAGGTGTTGAAATACCACGCCCTGCCCTCGATAAGGCTGGCCGCATCATAAACCGCGAAGAGACTCTTACTGCCATAGGCGACGCGCTTGCCACAGCCTGCGCGCGAATGGAGAACTGTAAAACCGCATCAAAAATAATCGTACTGCTCAGCGATGGCGAATCCAATACCGGAATAATCAAACCGGAACAGGCAATTGAGGCCGCCAGAAAACTCGGCATAAAGGTTTACGCGATCGGAGTAGGCTCCAATGGTCCAGCTCCATTCAGAGCACGTGACATGTTCGGACGCGAAGTCATACAGCAGGCAGTCGTTTCGCTTGATGAAACACTGCTGAAAAAGATAGCGGAAACAACGGGCGGCCGTTATTTCAACGCTCAGGACCCGGCCGGCCTTGAACGGGCATTGGAAGACATCAACTCTCTTGAAAAAACAAAAATAGATAGAGACATATATAATCAATACAACGAACTCTTTCCACGTTTCCTGTGGCCGGCAATAATCATCATCATGCTGGGCACATCACTGAATATGATGATAACGCGGAGAATCACGTAAACAGAATATGAATCTGCAATTTGAAAATCCGGAAATACTGTTTATACTGTGGCTGGTACCGGCTGTCGGATCATGGTGGTATGCCGCCAATCGCAGGCGACAAACAGCTCTCGAAAAATTCATGTCATACGATATGCGGAAAAAGCTATGTCCCTCAGTCAATTCAGCAAGGTTCGGCTGGCAATCGGCACTGATGCTTGCTGGTTGTTTCCTCGTTTTAGTTTCCGCCGCGCGTCCAAAATGGGGCATGAAAGAAGAACTTGTATACAGTCGCGGGCGTGATCTAATGATCGCACTCGATGTATCCAGATCAATGCTTGCCAATGATGTGCATCCGAACCGTCTTGAACGCGCAAAGACAGACATACTTGATCTTGTAAGGGAACTGAAAGGTGACCGTGCCGGTCTTCTGGCTTTTCGGCATAAAGCCGTACTGTTATGCCCGCTTACCACGGATTACGCCTATCTGAAATACGCGCTTGATGCGGTTGACATCGGTTCAGCACCACGCGGTGAAACAGATATCGGTGATGCCATAATCAAGGCACTGGACTCATTTGAAAACGATAACGCCGCGCACAAGGCTATCATCCTTATTTCCGATGGTGAAGATCTGTCTGATCGCGCCATTGACGCCGCCAACACGGCCGCGGAACGCAATATCCCCATATTCACGATCGGACTCGGCAGTCGGCAGGGCTCCCGCATTCCAACTCAGGACAAATCCAATCCGTACTCAATGTACAAAGGACAAGCGGTAATAACCAAACTTAATCATGAAACTCTTTATCAAATAGCAAAAATAACAGGCGGCTCATACGTGCCTGTTGAAACTGCCAGCATGACGAGCACTACACTGGGAACACTTTACAGAAATCATCTCCGTAACATTCTGGCTCAGGATCTGGAAGAATCGCTTCAGCGCCGTCATATTGAGCGATATCAACTATTTCTTCTGCCCGGTATTCTGCTAATACTTGCCGGAACTTTTCTGAGCCGTGGTCGGCTCTGCAGTTCCACGAAAACGGAATCATCGTCAGGACTATATACAGCACTGCCTTTGAAGGACTTGACTCCGCCTAAAAGGCCATTGAAACATGTTGGGATAATATTTGCCGCTTTATGCTTTTCCGCCATTACGGCAAATGCCCTGCAAACACCGGAAGACCTTACCGCAAACGCGGCTGACAAGACCAACACCGTAACGGAACCGGGCCTTTCCGGCGATACGAACACGTTCGCCCTGCCGCCCGGCCGGGAAGGCGCGCGTATCGCGCAGAAACTTTATATGACCGGCAAATATGATGAATCCGCAGAGGCATATCTGCGGGCGGCACACGGCTCGACATACAAATCTCAACTTGATTTCCGTCATAACGCGGCAGTGGCATTATTCAAAGCCGGAAGATATCGCGAAGCGTCTGAAATATTTTCCGAACTGAATTCGTCGTTTAATGAAAACAAACAGTCCGCATCTTCCTCCATGGCGTTGGGCGCGTCCCTGTACCGTACGGCCGAATCGTTGACCGGCAAATCCGACGCAACAAATGCCACGGAACGCGTTAATTTTCTAAAACATGCCGGTGAAGCTTTCAAGAATGCCGCCCGAACAGACGAAGATAATGAATCCACCCGGGAGAATCTCGCAGTTGTGCTCAAAGCCCTTCCGGAAGCCGAAACTCAGGCTAAATTCCTGGAATTAATGAACAGGTATCAACAAACGCCGCCAGCCGAACTGGCAATGGAAATGCTTTTAGCGCAGACCGACATAAACAAGAACATGGCGCACGCCTTCACAAACAACTCACCGTCACAAATAAAACAACTTGAAGATCTCGCGTTAAAACAGAAAGCGACTGCCGATCTCTGGATCCCACTCAAACCCAAACTACTGACCGGTCTCCAACAGCAGGACCAACAACAGATCGCGAACCTTGACCAGGCAATGGAAGCCACACGTGAGAATATGATAAATTCGGCCAACCGGCTTCGCGACATTGAACCTGAAGCATATCGTGACGCAAAACTGTCCCAGTCCGTCATATACCGGATATGGAAGGATATCGCGCCATACCCAATGATATTGACACAGGATATAAGACTTCAGAGCAATTCCATGAACATAGCCTTATCCGATTCAGACACGATAAAAATGGAACAGGAGGAATCCATTGATCTTACCCGGATATTTATCCAGCGTTTCTCGGAAGCCGTGCCGGAAACACCGCCTGATACTAATACGTCCACACCAGACAATCAGGACAGTAATAACAGTATATCATCTTCACCCACTAACGCGATCACACCAGAACTGCGCGCCAAGATCCTTCAACTTGCCGATCAGGCTGTTTACGCTCAGGAACTCGCATCCGGCCTGCTCAAGGGCAACAACATTGCCGGCGCCCTGCCCCATCAACAATCAGCTTACACTATTTTAAAGGAAATAGAAAATCTCCTGCCGAAAAATCAGGACCAACAACAGAAACAGCAATCACAAGACAACCAGAATCAGGAGCAGGAGAATCAGGAAGAACAGGAACAGAAGAAGGAACAGGATCAACAGGAGCAGGCCGCGGACAAGAAGGACGCGAAACCGGAACCTGAAAAACAGGATGAAGAAAAAGATTCCACGCCGAGAGATGTCAAGGAATTACTGAAAAAAGCGCTTCAGCGCGAACAGGAACATGAATCTCAAAAACGCATGGAAAACATGCAAATGCCCATGCTGCCCAGTGAACGTGACTGGTAACAATGGCAAGTTTGATAAATTGAAAATGTTCAGCATGAAAATAACGGATATATCACACCGGCAATACAAGTTATTCCTGTTTTTATGCGTCTGCATCGCATTGTTTCTTGCCGGCAGTACAAACCTTAACGCAAAAGAAATTGAGCTTACCGTTTCCTCTGATCGCGCTCAAATATATCAGGGAGAATCATTCACTTTAACGGTCCGCGTTTCCGGCACAGACGCATCACCTGAACCAGACTTGTCCGCAATTACCGACTGCACAATCAAGTCGCTGGGCAGTCAGAGCGAAAGCCGGCATAGCATAACCATAGTGAACGGCGTAGTTAATAAAACGGGATTTTCGGGACGCAGATTCATGTACGAGATCATCCCTGCAAAATTAGGCGCTTTCATGACTGGGCCCGTAACCTTAATCATTAACGGCAGAACATTATCACAGGATGGACCGGTCATACAGGTTATCGGCACCGAGCAGCAGGATTTTGTCATCATAAATATTGAAGCATCCAGGCAATCGGTGCTTGTTGACGAACCTTTCGAGATTACGCTGGCAATTGATATAAAACAAATAAAGGGCAGATATTCTGCGATTGACCCCATTGATCCAGCCAACCCGCCTAATCTCAAAATACCATACATGGACATAGACCAGCCGATTGCAGGTCTTGCTTCTCAAGGTCTGTCGCCTATTCTGCAGAAAATGCTTATACCACAGGCGAACATGCCTGGTTTTACGATTAATGAATACAAGGTGCAATCCGACAACTTTTTCTTTCCCGAACGATCCGTTGCCAGATTCATGTTTGACCGCAGTATCATCCAAAGAGGCGCTGAACCTTATTTCAGATACACGGTCAGCTTGTCATACATTCCCAAGGAGGAAGGATCCTATACTTTCGGTCCCGTTGTATTCAAAGGCGCGGTAGGCATAAGAGCCGATGCCGCCGGTCGAATCGGGTCCAACCCAATATTCGCGGTCGGACCCGCCTGCACGGTACGTGTTGTGCCGCCGCCGGAAGAAAACAGACCTGCTTCATATATCGGAGCAATCGGAACATTTCTTAAGGGCTCCGCGTCTCTGGACACTCAAACATGCAAGGTCGGTGACCCGTTAACGCTGACACTGGCCATTTCTGGCGACATAAGACTGGAAAACATTTTTCCTCCCCCATTGAACGAGCAGGCGCAACTGACCCGTAATTTCAGGATATACGAAGATACAATAAAGACAGGTGGAGATGATACAAGCAGGGAATTCATTTATACCATTCGCCCCATGATGGCCGGGACACTCGAACTTCCTCCGATTGAACTGTCATATTTTAATTCTGCCGAACGATGCTATAAGACTATTAAAACCGAGCCCATACCCGTCCGGGCAAACGAAGCGGCCGAGATAGTCGCGGATTTCATAATTGACACTGCAACCAATCAATCGGCAAACACACACGCGACAACGCTTCAACAAATCCTTGTCCCTGCCCCCATAGACATAAATCCTGCCGGCGCCAGGCCGGACAGCATAATCCCGGACAAACAATATGGCTTTGCATTATTATTCGGTCCGTTTATCTGCCTGATCGCCGTCATAAGCCGCGGGCTAATCAGGTTCCATGCCGGAAACGCGGGAAAAACAAGAACCCGTAGCACCATAGCCCTGGTTCTGGATCAGATCAGGAAAGCCGAAAAACTATCACCTTCTGATCCTGAAACAGCCCGTCGTTTATTATGTTCCAGTTTGAAAAAATATGCCGGCGTCAGGTTCGGCAGTATTGAAGCCGGTCTTACTCCATCGGACATAAGGGCTCTTCTCACAAAGCACTCCGTAAACAAAGATACGGTAAAACAGTTTCATGACATTCTTGAACGCGCTTTCAACGCTGAATACCACCTGTCATCCGCCGGCCCGGCTGATCCTGCTTCAGACTGCAGGAATGCCTTATTATTGATCAAGGACATAGAGCATGGCATCAGCGTCAAACAGCACGGCTCCAGCAAAGAACTGCATACTCTTACCTTATTCTTAATACTGCTCGCGATGCCATTCAGCGCGTCAGGCCGTTTAACCGGCAAATCAAGCGAACATGAATTCATGTGGAAAAAAGCAAACGCGCAAATGGCATCGGCACTGACTGAGCCCGATTTTCTTGCCGCCGCCCAAAGTTATCGCGATTTGATAAGCGCAGGTGTAAAGAACGGGCACATTTTTTACAATCTTGGCACAGCATGTCTTATGGCCGGTCAATACACGGACGCTAAGACATCCCTTCTGCGCGCCGAACGATACATGGGCACTTCATGGGAAATCAAACGCAACATGCATCTCTCATTGTCGCGAAATAACAGTATAGACATCTCACTGCCATGGTACCGTGTGCCCTTCTTCTGGCACTATAGATTATCAGCATCGGCCAGAACGATTATCGCCATTATCAGTTTCAATATCTTCTGGCTCGCGTTTGCCCTGCGAATATTCAACACAATAAGGCATATACATGAGCAGGTAATGACTATTGCAATTATTCTTTTTGTGATATTCGGATCCAGCAGTCTTACATCCATACACATGGAAAGCATGGATCAGAGAACAGACGTACTGCAAAACGAGGCGTTTATTGATATTCTTGAGTAACGAAGCATGAAGAAACTTTTATCAGTATTATACGTGGTCATTCTGACAACAGCGCTGTTTGCCGCCAAATCAACGGCGCAAGACCAGAATTATCAGACTATCCACGCTTCCATTCAGCCGGATCGTCAGCACATTTTTATTCATGAAACTTTTAAACTGGTACTATCCATAAAATCAACAGGGGTCCAGCTTACGCAGGAGTTTCAGCTTCAGGGCCTGCCCGGTTCCGACAATTTCCAATTGCTCGGTGAATTCAAGGAATTATCGCCCGTCAGACGCGAGACCGTCAGTAACAATGTTTTCGAAACCCGCATGTTCATGGCAGACGCGCGGGCAATGAAGTCCGGCCAAATACAGTTCTCGCCCGTACTCCGTGTCGGCATAATGGTTCAGCAACGGGTTTTTATAGGAACAAGATGGGTGCAGATGCTGCATGATATCCCCATGCAGTCAGTCGATATTTCCATCATGCCTCTCCCTGAAACCGGGCGGCCAACCGATTTTTCAGGAGCCGTAGGTCTGTTTTCATTTGACGTTGCCGTATCGCCAACCGATGTGGCGCTTGGCGATTTGATCACAGCAACAATGACGGTTAAAGGCCCTGGTTATCTTGAGAACATATTGCCGCCCCGCATATCGCCGGGCCGTAATTTCAAGGCATATAATCCCGAACCCATCGCCAGCGAAGACACTAACACCCGGATCTTTAAACAAATTATTGTTCCGCAAACCACGAACGCGGTCGAAATATGTGCGGCTTCATTTTCTTTCTTTGATCCGCAAAGAAACAAATACGCGATCGTCTCAAAAGGGCCATTCCCGTTAACATTCCATCAGCAGGAAAAACAAATACAGTCATCACCATTCCGTCCGGATATACAGGTTGAAGCAAATGGAGACAATTCTTCAACTGTCGGAATAAAAAACATGAAACAGACTTCCGGGTTCCACAATATTCTGAAAAACCGTTTTACAGCAAAACGAAAGATGAAAATAAAGAAAAGCGAGAACGCACGTCTGGCACCTGCACAGTCGGCTCTTGCAACCTTTGATCTACCTGAAGGCGCGCTCGTTCAAGTGCTTGAATCGAGTGAAGACTGGGTAAAGATTTCGTTTAATAACAAACGAGGCTGGATCCCCGTGGAAACCCTTGCACCCTGAGACACGTGGGAATGCAAAAAAGGGAAAGGAGATAGTTTTTACCACGGAGCACACGGAGGAGATGAAGAGAAAGGAGTTGATTTAATTCGGGACTGACGTCTCAAATTAAATCAATAACCTGCATAGGAGGATTCGGCATAGTTACCGCCTGAAGGCGGTAACTATGCCGGGACAAAGGGAAGTTGTCTCGGATGTTTACTCCCCGACAACAATGTTGCATCAAATCCAAGATTGCGAAGCAATGTTGGATTTGATGTAACCTCGGTCTTTTGTATTCTCCGTGTCTCCGCGTCCTCTGTGGTGAATGTCTTTCTGCCCCATATCCCTGTAAATCCTGCCTGCCTCGCCATCGGCGGGTCTATCCTGCCGCGCCTCGCCATAGTCTATTGACGACGGCGGGTTATCCTGTCTAAAAAAGCTCCCCCGCCACAGGCGTTCGGGTCAAATGTTTACGGGAGGCAATCTTTTCTGTATGCCGCCTTCCACAATAATCGCGACAGACTCAGCCGGACATACTGTTTGACACAAACCGCAGCCCCTGCATATTTCAGGGTCCACCTCCGGACAGTTCACGCCATTATTGAAAATCAGCTTTATCGCCTGATACGCGCAGTACTCATGACACACAACACAATACGCGCTGTCTTTCCATGCCAGACATTTTTCCTTATATAGTCTGGCCGTTCCTATGCCAACGGTCCTTTTTTCTTCCAGATTCATATGCGATATCGCACTGGTTGGACATACTTTATTGCATTCATTACACCATTCCGAACAGTAGCCGGGCCCCATTTTCAATACAGGCGTTAACAGGCCCCTTAAACCCGTTGCGCCAAGGTCGGGGTAAATAATTTTTTCTTTGCATGCACGAATACAATTTCCGCACCGCGCGCATAGTGCCGTGAACCTGCCCTCTCGCACGGCGCCTGGCGGCCGTATAACATTTCCAATGCCGCCAGTTATTCGACGATGCGCGAAAAGCCCTGCCGCCGAGCCCGCCAGCAAACCAAGGAACACGCGTCTTCCTTCTGAAAATGGTTGGGGTGTGTGTTTATTCGCAGTACGTTTCAGCCGGGCAGCATATTCCTGCAGAGCACCCAACGGACAGAAACGATAACACCACGTATTTGGACGCCATATATTCAAAAGAAGAATCAGTGTCAATCCAGCGGCAGGCAAAGCGCCGATGAGGGTAACCGGTTTATGCCATACGCTCATGAAACCATTAAAGAGTGACAAAGGATCAAGCCATATAAAAAGCGGATAGCCGGCCAGCGCGCCGCCAAGTCCAAGCAGTAACAGCCATTGCCCCAGCCGCGGCCATGATGTGTATCGGGACTTCGCTGTAGGCCTGATGTTTCCGGCATATTCCAGCGTCAATCCGACAGGACACATATATAAACAGAACCATCTCGTCCTGACAAAACTCAAAACGAGAATCGGCACACACACCAGAAACAAAAGGCCTGCATGCCTCATGCTTATTGCTGAACAGATCGCGAGAAACGGGCTCATCGCAGGCAAGATAAAGGCGTATTCAGATGGAAACAATTGAATGCCGCACAATACAGCCAGAACAAGAATACATAACCTGAAAAACAGTCTCATCTTACGCATTGTCATCTCCCACACTCATGCGATTTTTCATGAAACATGCGGGTTAGACGTCAATGTATTCAACATCTATTTTCAAAGGATCGCCGCAACCTATTTTCATTTCATGCGCCATTTTGATATAAGGTATGTCAAGCGGATGTTTCTTGAATAACGACGCCGCATAGGCATCAACAGCCACCGGGTCACAGCCGAAAACCAACTGATTCGGATGCTCCAATTCACCCGGCCCGCGCGGACCATTGGTCAACATGATACGTGTAGCATCAATAATTATAAGGGACGGTTTAATAAATGTACTGAAATCAGCAATGCACTGGTGCAGGTTGTTTCTATGCCAGAATCCGCGATCCTTTACCGACCCCATCCAGTTTTTCATCGACAAAGTAAGGATGGCCCCGCCATGACTCTTGGCTACCGGCATATTGATCAGACAGCCTGTATCAATTACATCAACCGCGACTTCAGCTTCTTTAAGATTCTTTGCCGCCGGCAACTGCACTTTGCGAAAATGGTCATTGGATTCCGGCCGATACAATTTGCCGCCTGCTTTCTTGGCGGCCTCTTCTATTCCGCTCATGGAAAAAGATTGTTCGGGATTACTGCACGGATTTTCGGGTAAAACCACTTCCGACGCGCCGGCGGCTTTGCACGCGGCAACGCATTCGCCGACAAGCGTTGGCTCCGTATTGCCGCCCTGTTCCGGTCGGCTTGCCCAGGCGGCATTTGGCTTTATGGTAACTTTCCGGCCCTTCTTTACAAAAGCGTTCCATCCACCCATTCTGGCAATACCGGCGTTGACCATTTTCTTTATATCCGTCCCGCGTGTCACATATACAACGGCGCGCTGTTCAGCTTCCTGGCCCCATGTTGTTCTGCAGAAAAACGGGAATCCAGCCGCAACTCCGACTACGCCCCTGATAAAATCACGTCTATTCATATTTTTCATTTTCAATTCCCTTCATGCTTGTATTTATATATCCATAACTAAATCATAATTCAGAATTTAAACTCAAATTTTATCATTGGCTTCTAATAACAGCAAGAGTAAGCTGTAAAAGATAATGAAAGTAACAATATGCATAGATACCGAACGCTGTAAAGGCTGTGAGCTTTGTGTTTCCGTCTGTCCGCATGGTGTCCTTAAAATGACAACCCAGCTAAACAGTAACGGACTTCATTTCCCTGAAATCACTGATCCTGACAAGTGTACGGGATGCCAGCTGTGCGCTCAAATATGCCCTGATGCCGCAATAGAACTGGAAGAGGAGAACTAGTAGAATGGCGTCCCGAGTTTTAATGACAGGTAACGACGCGATAGGTGAAGGCGCTATTCACGCCGGATGTGATTCTTATTTCGGTTATCCCATTACCCCTCAAAACGAGTTAACCGCCTACATGGCAAAGCACATGCTGGATAAAAATCGTATTTTCATTCAAGCTGAAAGTGAACTTGCGGCAATAAACATGGTTTTTGGCGCTGCTGCAGCTGGAAAGCGGGCAATGACCAGTTCATCATCGCCGGGCATCAGCCTTAAACAGGAAGGTATTTCATACATAGCCGCATCACACATGCCGGCTGTCATTGTAAACATACAACGGGGCGGACCAGGCCTCGGAAACATCGCACCGAGTCAGGCCGACTATTTCCAGGCAACCAAAGGCGGCGGACACGGTGATTATCACATGATAGTGCTTGCCCCTTATTCCGTGCAGGAAATGCATGACCTTACAGTTCTGGCCTTTGAACTGGCTGACAAGTATCGCACTCCTGTAATGGTTCTTGCCGACGGACAACTTGGCCAGATGATGGAGCCGCTTTATCTGCGAGAGGAAGATCCGCCGCCCGTCCCGCCAAAGCCATGGGCCATAACCGGATGCAAAGGCAGAGAACCTCAAATAGTCAAGTCATTATTTCTGCCTGAAGGCGAGCTTGAAGCCAATAATATAAAACTCCAGAAAAAATATGAAACGATCAAGAATCAAGAAATACGTTTTGAAGAACACATGACTGATGACTGCGAACTGTTAATCGCGGCATTCGGGACCAGTGCTCGAATTTCCGAAAATGTCGTCAATAAAGCCCGTTCCCGCGGCATAAAAGCTGGCCTGCTCCGCCCGATAACCCTGTGGCCGTTTCCATATTCGAGAATTTCCGAAATAGCGCAGACAGCCAGGAACGTGCTCGTAGTCGAAATGAGCGCCGGTCAGTTTGTGGAAGATGTTCAGCTCGCGGTGTCCGGAAAAATTCCCGTATTTCTGGAAGGACGTATGGGCGGCACCATTCCCACCGAAAGCGATATAATGGAGAAGATCAATAAGATCTGTAACAGCAATGGCTAAGAAGACAATATATAAACGACCCAAAACGTTAACGGATGCCCATACTCATTATTGTCCGGGCTGTGGGCACGGTCTTGCCAACAAACTTCTCGCTGAAGTAATTGACGAATTGAACATACGCGAAAGAACCATTGCCATCGCACCTGTCGGCTGTGCTGTTTTGATGTATTTTTATCTGAGAGTTGATTCAGCCGAAGCCGCGCACGGCAGATCGCCCGCCATGGCGACAGGAATAAAACGATCCCTGCCCGATTCCATTGTAATATCATATCAAGGCGATGGCGATCTCGGCGCTATCGGGCTGGCGGAAACCATTCACACGGCTAATCGCGGTGAAAATATAACCGTTATTTTCGTAAATAATACCGTTTACGGAATGACGGGAGGACAAATGGCACCAACAACACTTATCGGTCAGCACACTTCAACTTCTCTGAACGGCCGTGATGCCGACACCATGGGCACACCTATGCCAATTTGTGAAATGCTGAACACATTGACCAAACCCTACTACATTGAACGGGTAGCTCTTGATGGACCACAAGGCGTCAGGAACACAAAGAAAGCCATCAAGACCGCGCTTGAAGCACAGGTCAAAAACAAGGGATATACTTTCGTGGAAATACTGTCGCCATGTCCAACATACCTGCGATGCTCACCGGTTGAATCATTGAAATTCGTGAAAGATAAAATGGCCAAACAGTTCCCAGTAAGAATTTTCCGAAAGGAGGGCGAAATCGTCAATGCATGAACGGGTACTCATAGCAGGCTCAGGCGGACAGGGCGTGATACTCATCGGCAAAATACTTGCCGCGTCAGCATTGAAACGGATCCAGCACGTAACTTTCCTTCCTGCCTACGGTGCGGAAGTAAGGGGAGGAACGTCAAACTGCCAGATAATCCTGTCGTCGGAAAAGATAGCATCACCTATGGCTGAAAAGTTCGATTCAATGCTCATGATGAATCAGGCCAGTGTCAACAGGTTCCTTGCCAAGATGACTGGTGACTGCATGCCTTTCATAAACATTTCTCTATGCCGTTCGCCTGAAGCGCCGCATATTCCCGTTAATGCTTCTGAAACAGCGATAGCTCTTGGCAATGCCAGAATGGCCAATTTCATAATGCTTGGCGCGTATATCGCAAAGAAAGAGATCGTACCGGTATCTGACATTGAAGACGCGATACATGATGCTTTTTCACATAAGACCGAAAACCTGGCTAATATTAACATTCAGGCATTACGCGCTGGCCTGGCTTATGAATGCGCAAGCCCATGACTGCAGTAAGCCCCATTATATCAAAGTTCCTTTCAGCCGTAATATTCGCTCTTATTGTATCCATGTTCCTGTCAAGCCGTTCACTTGCACAAATAGATGTCGATAAAACCAATTCCAATATACGCCATCCCAAAGCGCAAAGAGCACAGCAGTCCTTGTCAACACTTGAAGGTCTGACACTTACGGCTACCCGCAGTACATCGCCGGCCGCCCCTCCTCTTCGGCTTATACATGATTTTTATATTGCCATAAGATCCAATGACGTGCAGAAGCTGAACAAATCACTTGAATCCACTCCAGGCGAAATTGTTAATCGACCATTGCGCGGAGGCGCAACGCCTCTTCACCTTGCCTCAACGCTTGACAATACAAACATAGTATCGATTCTGATAAATCATGGCGCCGACGTAAATGCTGAAACAGAAGGCGGTTTTACACCGCTTCACTGGGCGGCGGGCAAAAATTCAATCAACACGGTAAAACTGCTTTTGGAATCAGGTGCAAAGATAAACGCTTCAACACCAGCCGGAATCACGCCTCTGCACTGGGCCGCAAACAACAATGCCACAAACGTTCTTCTATTTCTGATCTCGGCAGGAGCCGACATGGAAGCGACAACCGACTCCGGCCTCACACCACTCCACTGGGCTGTTAAGAATAACGCCGGGCGGGCGGCGGCAACTCTCGCGTTCAATGTTGTTTCCACACAGATTGAAACTCAAAAGGAATTGAAAAAAAGCATGCCCGATACGCCGCAACAGCCCATATCTCCTATCTCTGTATCGGATTCCGATTATAAATCCATTTCACCGTCAGCCATGTCCGTTTCGCCTGAAACCGAACTTGTCATACCACTTGGACACGGAGAGGCCTTGACATTCATCTGGATCCCGTCTCTCAACTTATGGGTGGGCAAATACGAGATAACCAACAACCAATACAGAAGGTTCAATTCGTCACACGACAGCATGTTTCATGAAAGATTCAGTCTAAACGAAAGCGATCAGCCGGCTGTATATATAAGCTGGTATCAGGCGATTTCATTCTGTGAATGGCTCAACAAGAATTTAGCAGAACATTTCCCGCGCAACACCAAGGCGCGCCTGCCAACCGATCTGGAATGGACCATATTCGCACGATGCGGAGATGAAAGGAAATACCCATGGGGCTCTGACTGGCCACCCCCTTACGGCAACTACTCAGATCTTTCCTCTAAGGAAGCGCTCATGACATGGACAGGCATTGAAGAGTATAAAGACGGTTACGTGGTAACATGTCCGACACAGGAAAGCGGCGTAAACGAATGGGGAATATACGGACTGGCAGGAAACGTCTGGGAATGGTGCGTCGATTGGCACGACTCGTCAAAAACAAGCAAAGTACGGCATGGTGGCTGCTGGGATTTCGATAAGAAAGAAAATCTTGAAATTAACACTCGCGGATTTGATCTGCCCGACGCACGTTATGACACCATTGGATTCCGTGTTGTTATCGCGCCCAATTAAATGCATGCAATTCTGCGTGAAACAAGCGGGTTATTATTCACCAACATTCAGGTTAACAGAACATCACCAGTAATCTTGAAATCGCTCTTCAGCTTCTTTTTTAACTCCGCCGGCCCAAGAGCGAAACAGGGATCTATTTCCAGCCTGTATAAGGGCTGATCTGTTTCGTCCACAGGCACGGTCAATCCACACTCCCGGAACCAACGCGCGAACTTGAGTATCATATCCTTGCGCGCTGTGTCCGGCGAGTCTGATCCGGACGCGTTTTTGACCGGTGAAAATTCGTCCGCGCGCGCGAACTCAACATTTAAGACCCGTTCCGCATCGGGCAGTACGTCAAATATGAACTTTTCAAATTTATATGCATTAGGCTTTGCGGGCTGAACAATATCTCCATTCTCATCACAATAAGTTATTTTTTTGCACGCAATATGAAGCGGCAAACCAGCGCCAGCTTCCTTCTTAAGAAAATCGAATGAAAACACATGAATAGCCACACTGCCGTATAATAATCTCAAGCGGCCATCGGCGCCGATTGCTGATTTCTGTTCATCCGTAAGCTCGATATACTCCACAATGGCATTACGGCCGCCGCGTTTGACAACGACACCCAGCCCTTCATTGGCATCACGCTTGGCACAAACCTTAACGGACACCTCCGCTTTACTGTTCACATGCAGGCCGATAAAGCCGGGATCCAGTATTTCAACAAGCGGATTATCCACCTGAAAATAGAAAAGCGTTTCCAGCCCGCGTCTCTCCATATCATTAAGCATTCCGTTACATTCAAGCGCCGCGAGAATCCCGCCATGCCCATCAGGGCTCATGAAAAGACTGTCCGCCCTTTCCATGACGATTCGGCCGTCCTTCCATAACGCGGGCCACATGCCCTGCTTGAAAAACATTACCCTGTCGCTCGATAGCCCGAAATATTCGTGCTCCTTGAAAAACGATCTGGTTGCAGTGTCATTCGCCTGACTCGTCATTATGTAAAACGGTATTTCGCACCCATACTTTCGCTCCAATCCCAGTATTTTTCTGGAATGTATCTCGAAAAGAGTGCCGTTAGTTATTGGCGCCAGCCCGAATGCGCCCTTTGGTCCATCGAAGCCAAGCCTTGATCCCTGCCCACCGGCCACGAGCAGTACACCGGCCTTCCCTGTTTTGATAATATTTTCACCTGTTCGTACTACTTCCTCTATCCGCGCTTTATCCGCTCCTATCACTTCAGCCGGTTCAATCTCAAGATTACTGACCGCACATTCATTGGAGGAAAGAATGGTACGCATTTTTTCTATCCCGGTGAAATCAAGCGAATCAATCTGTGACAGCAAATTGGAGCGTTGCGTGCCGTTAAGCTTATCCCAGAACATGAACACATGATCCTGGCCATGCTTACTCATCAGTTTCACAGCTTCATCATAACCGACAGTCATTCCATTTCCCTTTCTTTACCCTGAGCTTGTCGAAGGGCTTTGGTCATACGACATTCCTTTTCGATATTGGAACAATATCTCACAAATCAGCAAAATATTCAATCAAATCCGGTTCATATTTATCACGCCGCTATCCGTGGTAAATATCTTTCTTCTTACCACCCGCGCCCCCGCGCTGGAGTTCCCGAGAACACGGAGAATACAAAATACAGAGGTTGCATCAAATCCAGTATTGCAGGAGCAATCCATGATTTGACGCAACGTTGTTATCAGGGAGCAAACCTCCGAGACAACCTCATTCCCTTGTCCCGGCGTAGTTCGTTATTGCGCCGAAGCCGGATCCCATATGCAGGTTGTTGATTTAATTGTGAAACACTCGTTTCCAAATTAAATCAACTCTCTTCTCTGTATTGCTCTGTGCCTCCGTGAACTCCGTGGTAAATATCTTTCTTCTTACCACCCGGCGTCCCCGCCTCGAGGGCCCGGAGAATAATATATTTCTGACAGGATAACAGGATAGACGGGATTGATAAAGAACGGGATCCGTAAAATCTCAATGGATTAAATAATCCATCTGAGATTTCACGCATATCTCGGATGTTGATCATGTCCCATCATGTATATCTTGTAATCCTGTCTAATATTCTCTTCTTTTCCCAATCAGAAACACTGTTCAAGAAATCTGCGGATATTTTTATCCAGATTTCTTGGACCATCCTGCTTGCCACGGCGTAGTTTGCGACGAAGCCGGGTCTTATCTTAATCCAGTCAATCCTGCCGCGCCTCGCCGAAGCTTTCTTGCGAAGGCGGGTTAATCCTGTCTAAACGCTCCCTTCTTCCTTTTCTTCTCCGCCTGCCACGCCGAAGCTAACGTAGGCGGGTGCACTCCGTGGTAAACATCTTTCTTCTTACCACCTCGGTGGACGCGGAGCACAATATTTAGTTTCCTTCATGGAGCATGCAGGTTATTATCCGGATTGTGAATAATACTACTATCAGGCTTCAGAAATTTCTTGCCGACCGCGGCATAGCGTCAAGACGGCACGCAGTTTCTTATATAACTTCCGGCAGAGTAAAGGTGAACGGAACGCCGGCGCTGGAACCCGGCACACGCATAGATCCGGCAAAAGACAAGGTAACTTTGGATGACCGGCCTCTTGAACGGGGCAGAGAACCATTGCGCACCATCATGCTTCATAAGCCGCGCGAATATATTTGCAGTACATCGTCTATTCAAGGCCCAACTGTCTATGAACTCATCAGCGGCATCAAGGAGCGACTTGTACCAATCGGCCGCCTTGACAAAAACAGTGAAGGCCTGCTTCTGATGTCGAATGATGGAGATCTGATCAATCACTTAACGCATCCTCGTTTTGAACAGGACAAGACGTACAAGGCAACAGTATCGGGAAAAGTTGATAATACCGTGCTGAAAACATTACGATCGCCCATGTCGCTTGGATATGACCGCCCCATACGGCCTGCTGTTGTCAGGTTAATAAGTAATAACTCTAAAATAGATCGTTCCGTACTTGAATTCATACTCAAGGAAGGACGCAAGCGCCAGATTCGACTCATGTGCGAACAAGTTGATTTAAAGGTTCACCGTCTTATTCGTACAAAAGTAAAAACTCTTTCCCTGACAGGCCTTCAGCAGGGCAAGTGGCGTGATTTAACGAAACACGAGCTGGACATACTCAGAAAAAAATGAACGCCGTCCCTGTCACGGCAGTTCAGTGAACATTTTTTCAAGCTGTTTTTTGTCTTCACTCGACAATTCATCGCGTTTTCCGTCGAGCATAACCATAAGTTCGCGCGCTTGCGTGTTATCGCCTTTCATCAAATGGAATTCCGCCATGTGCAGAAACACGCTTGGATCAGACTGATTTATGGACAGCGACTTTTCGAACGCTTTTTTGGCCTCATCAAGGCGCCCCGTCTTCATCAGAACAACTCCCAGCGTGTCCCATGAAGAACTCATTTTGTCATTGTGCGCTATAGCTTCGCGTGCCAGCCGTTCGGACTCCCTGTACCGTTCCCGTTTCGCGAGAAGCCATGCCAGCTCATTCAGAGCATGTGGTGTTTTCTGTTTCTCAAGGCTTTTCCTGAACGAATCTTCAGCCATATCGTAATCGCCATCCAGCATCTGCAATGAGCCCCTGATGAAATTGGCCAGAGCGTTTCCGGGATCAATCCGAAGCAAGTGGAGCGTATGGAGACGGGCGTCGTTTTCCCTGCGCAGAACAACATCAAGGCGCAACACCTGTTCCAGTACGTAGATATTATTCGGGTCACGTCCGAGCGCCTGTCTGAAAATTCTTCTGGCAGAATCGAAATCCGAATCCATAAGTGCTAATTTACCTTCAATCATATTACTTATCAGTTCGCCGCCGTTAATCTCTTTCAATTTCAGAGCGCATCTTTTCAACCCTTCTTTATCGCCCTGCCCCATGCAGACATCAGCGAGAACTGTCCATGCTCTTACATGCGCCGGATTACGTTCCAGCAGATCCTCCAATACTGTCCGGGCCTCCGTCATATTGCCTTCATACAGGGATAAGAGCGCTTTTTCGAAAGCCATTGACACAGGATTAACCCCTGATTTTTCAGCTCTATCCAGAAATTCTCCTGCTTTAACAAAATCACCCTTTCTGCACGCTATCCGTGCTGAGCCAAGCAGGGCCTGCATGTTTTCCGGGTCTTCGACCAGCAGTTCATAATAAAGCGCTTCACTTTCATCATTTTCGTTTTGCATGAAATAAACATCGGCCAACCTTTGTTTAATCGACCCCTTTTCTCCGTCCGGAAGAAGATCCATGGCTTTCTTGAATCCGGCGAAAGCAAGTCCAGGCTGACCCGACAAAGCCCATGTCCAGCCAAGCTGAGCAAACGCAGCCGGCATGCGCACGTATCCGTGAAAATACGACAGGGCCCACATGCGAACATTTGCAGGCATATTGGAACCCAACTCTTCAAGGTCCTTCTTTATTGCTTCAGCGTCAGGAGCGGGATATCCGTTTTCGACCATATTGGCCATATTCAGAAGCGCGCTGATATTCTCAGGATTTATTTCACGCGCCTTCCTGTAAGACGCGAACGCGTGTCCCTGACGTTCCACTTTCTCGGCTCCGATCCCTGTCTCTGCCAGATCTTCCATTAACACACCAAGATTGTTCGCGACCATGCTGGCGTGTCTTACAGCTTCCCGTCCGAAATTAGATACGCGTTCGGCTCCATCATTGGCATCCTGAAGGACAGGCGCAAATTCAGCCCAGAATTGTTCCTGCTCGGTGTAAAGTTTTTCAGCATTGATGTTTTTTATTCCTTGAACCCCAACAAACACAAGCTTGTGCGGAACCACGGTAAAACCGGATGATATCCACAGATCCGGCGAAGACAACACAGCCACTTTATTCTGAACATCCGGATCCGATCCGAACCATTCCTGAAGCATGGGAATCATTCCGATCCGCGCCAGATTCCTGAACCGGATTTGATCAAAAAGCGTTGCCACCCATCTCATGTAAACTTCACTCGCCCCACCGCGAATGTTCAATACTTTCAAATCCTTGCCTTTTTCCATGGCAGTGATCATAAAATGACTATCCCAAATGCCGTCTGCTATCAGCCATGAACAATCTTCCGGCAGATTACCGATGACTGCTTCGGCGTATCTATTAACCATGGCGGCAGACCGCGCGTCGGCTTTAGGCAAATTCCTGAATAAAACAACGCAAAGAAAGACAAGACCAACAGCGGCAAGCAGGCGGCCCACATTATGTCTTGCCCAGCTTGCCGCGTTCGATTCGGCATGCC
>JAQBFJ010000229.1:0-8595 GCA_032123435.1 Verrucomicrobiota bacterium | reverse complement strand
GTTTTGAAGGCGGACAGATGCGGCTTATAAGGCGGATTCCCAAGCGTGGGTTTCATAATCCAACGAGAACAATTTATTCTGTTATAAACGTGGAAGATCTTTTGTGTTTTGATGATGGATCGGAAGTTACATTGTCAGTGTTAAAAGATCGCGGATTGATCAAGAGATCGGCAGGTTGTGTGAAAGTTCTTGGTCGCGGCGAGTTGGGTAAAAAACTTACTGTTAAAGTAACGGCATTCAGTGGAAGCGCTTGCGCCAAAATCAAGGCGGCAGGAGGCGTTTGCGAGGTGGTTAGAGACTAATGCTTTCTGCCTTTTCCAACTCTTTCAAGATTCCTGAATTAAGACAGCGCATATTTTTTACGCTCGGAATTATCTTTATATGCCGGATTATCACCAGTGTTCCGACTCCGGGAGTAGATGCCAGAGCGCTTCAAGTGGCTATTGCTAATCTACAAAGGACCGAAGGCGGCGGATTCATGAGCTGGATAGATTTATTCAGTGGCGGCGCTTTGGGAAATTGCGCTGTTGGGGCTCTGAGCATTTGGCCGTATATAAGCGCCTCTATTATTCTTCAGCTTATGACGGCTATCATTCCTGGACTGGAACGGCTGGCCAGAGAAGGTGAATCGGGTCGTCAAAAGCTGACTCAGTACACGAGATATCTGACGTTGGCGATATGTATGTTTCAGGGAATTGTTCTTGCATCTACGCTGGAAGGCGGATTGGGGCTGGGCGTTCCTCTGGTGAATAATCCAGGTTGGTCGTT
The DNA here is from genome assembly GCA_032123435.1 of Verrucomicrobiota bacterium. Taxonomy (GTDB): domain Bacteria; phylum Verrucomicrobiota; class Kiritimatiellia; order UBA8416; family JAQBFJ01; genus JAQBFJ01. The sequence goes on along the minus strand of JAQBFJ010000229.1, from coordinate 7,827 downwards.
CCGTCTGCTTACCACTTTAACAATGACCACCGGGACGATGATAATGATGTGGTTTGGTGAGCAGATAACGGAAAGAGGGATTGGTAATGGCATATCAATGGTGATAATGGTGAACATAGCCAGTCGTCTACCCGCCGCGGTATGGCAGGCGATAATGATGTTCAAGGGTGTTGATGGCGGGTCGGCGCAGTTTTCTGTGTTTCATCTTATAGGATTGGTTGTAATGATATTTCTTGTTACTGCCGGCACGGTGGCAATGACGCAGGGGCAGAGAAAAATACCTATTCATACGGCAAAGCGTGTTGTGGGCCGCAAGGTTTATGGCGGACAGAATACTTATATGCCGCTGCGTATAAACTATTCCGGTGTAATGCCGATAATTTTTGCGGGTGCGATGTTGACTTTTCCTACCATGTTATTGAAGAAATTGCCGGGAGACACATTTAAAAGGATTGCTGCTGCTCTTGATATGGGTGGTGCTTTGTACATGTTGCTTTATGGGCTGTTGATATTATTCTTCTCTTATTTCTGGGTTGCCACGCAATTTAATCCTTTGCAGATAGCCGATGATTTGAAGAAAAATGGCGGCTATGTTCCTGGTATTAGGCCCGGGCGTCAGACGGCCGAATTTCTGGACAAGACAATGACAAAAATAACATTAATAGGTGCCATTGCTTTAACCGTTATTGCAGTTTTGCCGAGTATCTTAAATAAACAATTTGGCATTCCGTGGCTGGTGGCTTCATTTATGGGCGGTACGAGTCTTCTTATTATTGTCGGGGTTGCGCTTGATACAATGCGGCAGGTGGAATCGCATCTTGTGATGAGACATTATGACGGATTTCTTAAGAAAGGCAAATTGCGCGGCAAGCGTTAATGTCTGGAGTTGAGAATAGAAAGAGGCATTGAATGGAAGTGGTGATACTGCTTGGTGGTCCTGGTTCCGGTAAAGGCACTACGGCTGAGCGAGTGAGGGGCAGATTGGGCTATATTCATATTTCGACAGGCGACATGCTTCGTGAGGCAGTCAAGAATGGCAGTGATATTGGTCGCAAGGCTGATTTGTACATGAAACGGGGAGAGCTTGTTCCTGACGATATTATGATTGAAATCGTGGTGGAGCGTATGCGACGTGGGAATAAGGACAGTAAATATTTACTTGATGGGTTTCCCCGTACATCGGAGCAGGCGACTCTTCTGGAAAAGAGTCTTGCTGACGAGAATGGGGAAATATCGCATGTATTGTTTCTTGATGCACCTAGTGAACTGTTGATCAAACGGCTGACTGGAAGGCGTATTTGCAGGGAATGCGGCATAAATTATCACGTTGAGACAATGCGTCCTAAGAAAGAAGGGGTTTGTGACGCGTGTGGGGGTGAATTATATCAACGGCCGGATGACCATGAATCAACGATTAAGAACAGGCTTGATGTGTATGGCAGGCAGACTGAAAGTTTGATATCCCGTTACAAAGAGAAAGGGATGCTCAAGCGCATAGACTCGAGTGTAGCTGTTGATAATATTGTCAATGTTGTTGTTGATATTCTTGAAGGATAAGGATCTTTGATGATTATTGTGAAGAGCGCGACTGACCTTGCAGGCATGAGGGCAGCCGGGCGAGTGGCTGCGTTGGTGCGAGATGAAGTTGCTCGTATCATTGGACCGGGGATGACTGCTGGAGAATTGTCTGATTGCGCGGTTGAGTTGATGAAGAAGAATGGGGCGGAGAGTGCTTTCAGGGGATACAGGGGTTATCCGGGTGACATATGTGTATCGGTAAATGATGGCGTAGTTCATGGGGTTCCTGGCAAGCGGAAGATCAGGCTTGGTGATATTGTAAGTATTGATATAGGTGTCAAGTACGAAGGATTTGTCGGAGACACAGCGACGACGGTTATGGTTGGAGTTACGGACTCGCGTGTTGTTAATTTAGTGAAGGTGACAGAAAGAGCGCTTGAGGCTGGCATTAGTGTTGCAAGGGCTGGCAGGCGGCTTTCTGATATATCCAATGCTATTGAACAGGTTGCGCTTGGGGCTGGTTATTCGGTTGTCAGGCAGTTTGTAGGGCACGGGATAGGCAGGCAGATGCATGAAGATCCGGAGATACCAAATTTCGGGTTGCCGGGCAGGGGGCCGATTCTTAAAGCAGGGATGACATTTTGTTTGGAACCGATGGTAAATATGGGCGGGGCGGATGTTAAGGTTGAAGCAGATGGCTGGACGGTTGTAACGTTAGATGGCAGTCCATCGGCGCATTTTGAGCATGTTATAGTGGTTAATGATGATGAAGCTGAAATATTGACGCTTTAGGCTCGTTCGGTGAAGGTGATAAAAAAGATCAGTTTTTTTATAGACTTTAGAGGTGTAAAAGAGGTAATCTACCAAGCTTTTATGTTTTAGGAATATTTTTATGAAAGTCCGGAGTTCAGTAAGGAGAATATGTGAGCGATGCAAGATAGTGCGTCGCAAGGGTGTGGTCCGTGTTGTATGTTTGAATCCAAGGCATAAACAGCGGCAGGGGTAGACATTTTGTCTTTATGTTTTCCGGAGAGGTTTTGTTATAATTAGAGAATATACAGGCTGATTAGCCAGGGAGTGGTGTTGCATGCCAAGGTTGTTAGGAGTTGATATTCCGGGTAATAAGCGGATTGAATATGCTTTACGTTACATTCATGGTATAGGTCCGTGCAGAGCTAGAAGCATTGTTCTAACCGCCAAAGTTGACCCGGCCAAGAGAGCTGACGACTTAAGTCCGGAGGATTTACGCCGTGTGCTTGGTGAGATGCAGAAGTACAGGGTTGAAGGAGATTTAAGGCGTGAGGTCGCGCAGAACATACGCAGGCTCATTAGTATTGGCAGTTACAGAGGGGTAAGGCATCGTAAAGGTTTGCCTGTCAGGGGTCAGCGTACAAGTACTAACGCTCGAACACGCAAAGGGGTTCGTCGCACTGTGGGAGCTGTTCGCAGTAAAGAGCAACGGGCCGTGTTGAAGGATAATAAGGAGTAGCTGGACGATATGAGTGACAACGAAAAAGTGTCGCAGGAAGAAGAGTCCTCGGTTAAGTCTGCTGGTAAAGTGGTGGACAATGCGGTGACTGAATCGGAAACGAGTGAAAAAGGGGAACAGGTTATGGGTGCTGATCAGCCTGTTGAAGAAGGCGGCGATCCGGTTCGAGAGAAGAAGGTTCGATCGCGCGGGCGGCTTGTGTCATCGTCGGGGATTGCTCATATAAAGTCCACGTTCAACAATACGTTGGTTTCCATTACTGATATGAATGGCGGAGTGATTGCGTGGAGCAATGGTGGAAGGGCAGGATTTAAGGGGTCGCGTAAGAGTACGGCGTTCGCTGCCACGCTTGTTGGTCAGGATGTTGGTCGACAGGCGGTTGGAAGGGGTTTGCGCGAAGTTGAGGCTCGTGTTCAAGGTGCTGGTTCCGGGCGGGAATCGGCTATACGTGCTCTGCAATCGTCAGGTCTTACGATCAGGGTTATCAAGGATGTTACGCCGGTAGCGCATAATGGGTGTCGTCCCAGGAAGCGGAGGAGAGTCTAATGGGCAGGTATACGGGGCCAGCTTGCAGGTTGTGTCGTAGAGAAGGGATCAAGCTTTTCTTGAAGGGCACTCGTTGCAGCATGGCTAAATGTCCGATAGAAACAGGTCGTTCGACGCCCGGCATGCATGGTGGTCAGAGGCGTGGTCGTAAGATGTCGGATTACGGCATGCAGTTAAGAGAGAAACAGCGTTTGCGTAGACAATATGGTTTGCAGGAACGGCAATTTCATCTTTTTTTTGAACGGGTTGTTAAGCGTCATGGTGTTACTGGTGAGCAGTTGCTTCAGATGTTGGAGTTACGTTTGGACAACATTATTTTCCGACTTGGATTTGCTCCGTCACGTCGTGCGGCTCGGCAATTTGTGTTACATGGTCATGTTTTAATTAATGGAAAGAAAGCTGATATTCCTTCGATGATTTTGGCTCCAGGCGCCGTGGTGGAGGTTAAGGCGAATGCCAAAAGCAAGGAGTTTGCGTCTAAAAGCATAGAGATTGCGGAAGGACGAGAGAAGCCGTCATGGCTTTCGATTGATGCCGGGAATCATAAGGGGGAAATTCTTCGTGTTCCGACCAGGGACGAGATAGGTCCTATAGTTAATGAACAGCTTATTGTGGAACTATATTCGAAATAGCTGAAGATCGGCAGTGTGTGTCCGATCGGGTGTGCAGGAAAGGATTGATTATATGCCAATACGAATTAGCAGGTTCGAGATGCCTAAGTGGGTTACGAAGGATGAAGATACCTGTAGTAATACGTACGCTAGGTTTATTGCTGAACCGTTTGAGATAGGGTATGGCGTGACTTTGGGTAATTGTTTAAGGCGCGTGCTCTTGTCTTCTATTGAAGGTGCGGCTATAACTGGCGTAAGTATTTCCGGTGCGGCGCATGAGTTTTGTTCATTACCTGGCACGGTCGAGGATGTCACGGATATTATATTAAACCTGAAGAAAGTGTTGTTAAAAACATATGTGCGTGAACCGGTAACAATGAGCATAAAGGTAAAGGGCCCGTGTGAGATCACCGCTGCTGATATTATAACGGGTGAAAGTGTGGAAGTGCTTAATCCTGAATGGCATATAGCTACATTGTCAGGTGATGATAATTTTGAAATGGATATGGAGGTGCGGATTGGGCGTGGTTTTTATCCTGCGGATCGCAACAAGGAAATCGACAATAAAGCGGGTTGGATTCCGATAGATTCAGTATTCTCGCCTGTTACGCGTGTTAATTTCCTGACCGAAAATACCAGAGTTGGACAGAGAACAGACTATGACAAGCTCATATTGGAAATATGGACTGATGGACGGATTGCGCCCGACAACGCGTTGAGTATGTCAGCGGCCATATTGAGGCATCATCTTGATGTTTATGTTAATTGTGACAAGGACATTATTGAATTTGAGGACACGGAAAAGCAGGTTGACGCTGACAAGGAAGAATTGCGTCGCAAGCTGAATATGAGCGTTAACGAGATAGAGTTGAGCGTGCGTGCCGCCAATTGCCTTAACAATGCCAATATCACTACAGTTGGTGAATTGGCGCAGAAGACTGAAACTGATATGCTCAAGTATCGTAATTTCGGCAAAAAATCTCTTAATGAAATAAAGGGCAAGCTTATAGACTTAGGGTTATCGCTTGGTATGTCGCTTGACGCTGATCTGCTTTGCGAGGATGAAGCGCAAAAGGAAAACGGATAGCTTTTTCTGATTGATGTTTCAGGTCATTGAGAGAATATTTTGCGCCGGAGTATTTCCGGTTACAGGGAGCAGGGGTAGAAAAACATGAGGCATCGTAAAAAAACTTTGAAATTAGGACGCAATTCTGCGCATCTCAAGGCGTTGTTGGCGTCACTTGTCTGTAATCTGATAGATCGTGAACGCATAACGACTACATTGGCTAAGGCCAAAGCGGCCAGAAGTATGGCGGAAAAGATGATAACACTTGGCCGGCAGGGAACGCTTGCTGCACGCAGGCGGGCGATCTCCAAATTGAGACAGGAAAAACATGTCGCGAAACTATTTAAAGATATTGTGCCAAGATTTGATGGTAGAAAAGGTGGCTATACTCGTATTGTCAAAATGGGCAGGCGTATGAGTGATAGCTCTGAAATGGCCATATTAGAGTGGATAGGGGTTGCTCCTCCGGTCAGGAAGAAGAAATCGGAAGAGAAAGCAAAAGCAGAGAAGGCCTGATGATGGTTAGGGTTCAGGTTGTTTTGACTAAGAGGTCATTTCCTGGTGTTTTTTTTCTTGAGTCTCCTGAATGTTTTTGTGATACTCCTTGTCTGTCTGGTTGTATTTAAGTAAAACAGATTGGAAGTTATTATGCCTAGATTCAAGTTCGTTGCCATGGATTCTAAAGGTGGCGAAACTGCCGGCGATATTGAGGCTGAGAGTCAGTCGCAGGCCATTTCCATGATCAGAGGGAAGGGCTTGTTCCCGACAAGTGTAACCGCTTTGGTTGGCTCGGGCAAAGCGGCATTGGCGAAGGGTCGTTCGAAGAAAGTGGGCCAACAAGCCAAGAGTGGGCTTGGCGCTATTGAGATCAAGATGCCGAAGTTTCTTTCCGGGCGCATTAAACCCAAACATTTAACAGTTTTCACCAGACAATTGGCCACACTTATTGATGCCGGTTTGCCATTATTGCGTGGACTTCGGATATTGTTGAAGCAGGAGAAACAGCCTGCGCTCAGGGAAGCTTTGACGGGGATGGGCGAATCAGTAGAAGGCGGAAGCACATTTTCTGAAGCATTGAGTGTATATCCAAAAATTTTCGACAATTTATTTATAAACATGGTGCGAGCAGGAGAAGCGGGCGGCGTTCTGGAGCAGGTTCTTACCCGGTTAGCTGAGTTCATGGAAAAAGCTGAAAGGATCAAGAACAAAGTTAAAAGCGCCATGGTTTACCCGGTGGTCGTTCTGGTGGTCGCTGTCGGTATTCTCGTGTTTCTGCTGGTTAACGTTATTCCGAAGTTCGAGATGATATTCAATGATCTGCTCGAAGGTTCACAATTGCCGGGCATTACGCGGTTTGTTATTGGTGCCAGCAACCTGGTGAAAAAACAGGGGATATATGTTGTTATTATCCTGGGTGTTATCTATGCACTGTTTGGAATGCTTAAAAAGACGGAAAAAGGGAAGTTTGCTTTCGACAAGATAAAACTGAAAGCGCCGCTGTTTGGTCCGTTATTTACCAAGACTGCGATAGCAAGATTCGCCCGTACGCTGGGTACTCTTATGACTTCCGGTGTTCCTGTTCTTCAAGCTTTAAATATCGTTCGGGATACAGCGGGCAATGAGGTGATCGCACGTGCCATCAAGATGGTGCATGACAGTGTCAAGGAAGGTGATAACATGGCTCTGCCGCTTGAAGCATCACATGTATTTCCGGGCATGGTTATCAGCATGGTTGACGTAGGAGAGGAAACCGGCGCACTGCCTGATATGTTGATGAGGGTAGCGAACAACTATGATGAAGAGGTAGATGTAGCTGTTGAAGGCTTGACGTCTGTTATCGAGCCGATAATGATCGTTTTTCTTGCTCTTATCATTGGTACCATTGTTATAGCCATGTTTGTTCCACTGATCTCAATTATCACAAAGCTGGGTGGATAAATCCCGTCAGATATTTACCTGCTCGCTGCTCGCCAAATCGTTATCGCTATCCGGATCGGGATCGAAGTCACGATCGTTAATTATGTTCGATAGCGATACCGATTTCGATGGTATGAGAAAACATCTTCTTCTCCGTGGTTTAATCTGAACTCGTCGCGCAATAAAGCGGAGGGCTAATACTCAATCCTGATCTGGTAAAAGGCTCTTGCACCGGAGGCATCGGGATCGTTGTATTCATTTGTGCCGGAGGCGTCACCGGGCAGGTTGGTGAGCGGATCAAGGATCCAGCCGCTTACCAGATTAGTTGATTTATAGACATAGTATGTTTTACCCGTAACACAAAGCCATTGCAGGAAGAAGTTACCGGTAGTGTTTGTTGCGGCTGTTATTGCCAGTACGGAAAGCGCGTTGGTTGGATTGGTGCCGGCTTTGTATTCCTGCCATGTAACCATGCCGTCGGAGTCCTGATCCTCGTTATCATCGTTGTCGTAATCCGTAAGACCGTATGCAGAGAGCCACACGTAAGGTGTGCCGTTTGATGTTGCTGACGGCGTGTTGTATATGGTTACGTCGGCCCATACAATTCCGGCAGTATTGCTGGCCGCACTGCGGTAATAGTAGGTGGTAGCGGGCAGGAGACCGCCGATATTGGTTGAAAA
>JAQBFJ010000228.1:0-7976 GCA_032123435.1 Verrucomicrobiota bacterium | reverse complement strand
TTTGCCCATGAAGAACCATTGTTGGAGCCAGCGGTCGCGTCTTTATCAACGTAAATGGCGGCATTGGCAGAGCAGAGTGACATAAGCAGGAAAAGCACAGTCACCCGCAATGCTCTATGCCTGCGTGGTGAATATTTTTTTCTTACCACCCGCGCTCCCGCGCTGGAGTGCCCGAGAACACGGAGAATACAAAAGCCGGAGGTTCCATCAAATCCTGTATTGCAAGAGCAATCCCGGATTTGACGCAACGATGTTGTCGGGGAGTAAGAATGGAGAAATAATTTAATCATATACCTCATCTTCCATGTCCCGGCGTAGCTCGCTATTGCAACCGAAGCCGGATCCTCTCCACACAGGTTGTTGATTTAATTTGAGACACTAGTCCCGAATTAAATCAACTCTCTTCTCTGTATTGCTCTGTGCCTCCGTGTACTCCGTGGTAAACATCTTTCTTACCACCCGCGCTCCCGCGCTGGAGTGCCCGGAGAATACAAATGCAGAGGTCACATCAAATCCAGCATTGCTTCGCAATACCTGATTTGATGCAACGTTGTTATTTCGGAGAAACAACTCACTCATAAATCAACTCTCTTTTCCTTACATATAACACAATTCTGAAAAATCCGCGTCCATAATAGTTTGCTGAACTATTACAAACATTAGCCGAACACTGCCGGGATGGGGAAAATCCCGCAAAAACAGGCATAAATACGCTTGCATTCGGCTGATGTATAGATAGGATTATTGCATGAAATTTCACAAGAAAACAAGGCAGCACTCATCCTCGCCCGGTTCACTGGCGACACATCACGATTACAGAACACGGCTCAATCTTGAAGCAGTTGCCAATCCGCTGATGGGCAGGGCCGGAATATGGAACATCAGCAAGGCTTTTCCCGAAACCCGCGCCTCCAGCGGCCCGCTTTACGAGATATCCTACGTGTATGACGGAGTCATAGACATGGAACTCGACGACGGTTCGCGGCTGAGCGCTCATGGCGGTGATATTTACCTTCTGCAACCCGGCACATTCCACCGGTGCGCCTTTGATGTGATGATGCCATGCACATATTTGCTCGCGTGCGTCTGGCCGAATCCACCGTGGCCCTGCCCTCCTTTCACATCCATGGAAGAAATGGAAGAATGTCTGAACGTGCTCAAGAGCGCAGGAAACCGTGTCGTCCACGCCTGTCCGGAATTTCATGCCGCCTTTCTCGCGCTGCGGACCGCGTCCCTGCGTTATGCGGATGCGCAGGGATCCGTTCTTGATGCCGTATTGACTCGCAGTCTTCTGTTCGAAGCATTCGCACACATACTGCGTTCTTTATCAGCCAGGGAAAGAACTCCTGAGTATAAAGCCGTGGAACGCGCCAGACGTTTTATCGAGCGGCATCTGACGAAGCGCGTCTCTAAAGTCCAGATCGCGCGCGCGTCAGGATTGAGCGCGGTGCACCTTTATGAGCTCTTTCACAAGCAGACGGGAATAACTCCAGCCAAATATCGCATGCGGCTTCGTCTCAACAAATCCATGGAAAAACTGCTCAAATCTTCTGAACCCATAACCAACATCGCCTTGGAATTTGCATTCGCCAGCAGTCAGCATTTCGCCCAGTGTTTCAAGAATCATTTCGGCATGACTCCGTCGGCCTGCCGCCGCATGGCCCTGAAGCAGGATTGCTCCTCTATACGTGGTAGAAACTCGCACCCGCAAAATTGACCACGGCTTTACCGATCAGAACCTCTTGAAAAGAGACACATTGATGCCTTTGCGAAACAGTTGGCCATTGCGGCTTTCTCGGAGCAGGCCAAGATAAAAGCCCTCTGTTTCCCTGAAATAAAACCCTAATCGCGCGTAGAACGTGTCAACCGTATCATTTCTAAACTCAAAATTGTCATTTCTGGCAATTTCCACCGTCTCTTCGCCGTCACTGTAACTTAACATCAGGGAATATCGAAGCTCCTTGTCATAACCGACCGCAAAAGTATGAGTCGCGACCGTCTCATCGTGAGTGTCTTTGCCGGCATCCAGCCTGTATCTGCCGTAAAAATTGCCAGCTCTCTGTTCCGTTTGAAATATCCCTCGCCTGGACCAATGTTCGCCATAATTGCTGAACCCCGCCCCGGCTTCAATAGATGTTCTTTTCAAGATCTTCCTGTCAATACTGAACCTGTGTTTTTGCTTCGCAAGAAAACCAGAATTATCGGAGAACGCGCCGGCCCAGCTTAAAGAAGTGCGATAACTGTGCCGATAACCGGCCCCGATATCGGCAATCCAATCGTCTTGGCCATATCTCCGGCAATGTTCATAACCAGCCTGCAGGGATATATCCGGCCTCGGTCTGTGAGAAACGCCAACATCTTCCGAATGCCAATCATCGCCCCATTCGAGCCAGGCGCGGGAAGAACCAACTGAAACACGGGACGGATAAGGCAGTAAAGACCTGTTCTTCTCCAACCCATACTGAGTGTCAAGGCGCCGGGCGATAACAAACTGCCCTTCACGCCAGGCGCTTTCGGCAAGATATCTCAACTTCTTTACGTCATCTGAACATTCCTTTTCACACTTGAGCAGGATCTGTTCGGCGCCTTCCCAGTCACCATTGCGGCGCAGGACAATCGCACAGCCTATGTAAGCATCAACATAACGAGGTGTCAGCACAACGACTTTTTGAAAATCAGACAAAGCCGCGTCCAGCTTTTCAGAGTCTCTCAGCAAACAATATGCTCGTCCCACAAGAGCGTCAACGTCGCGAGGATTATCGTTCAATATCACGCTGTAAATCTCCATGGCCTCCTCAACATGCCCCGAAAGCCGCATTGACCGGGCATTATCCATGCGCTCGGCATAGCTTTGTGCCCGCGACGCGACGGCGCTGGTAAAGACCAATAGAAGACAAGACACAATTTGTACCAGCGTCATCTTACTTTTACAGTTGTTCATGTTTTGTTTCCTGTTCATATGTCTCATCAAACCCTTGACGGAGTCTTTGCCCCCACTCTGTTTTTCGCCCCAAAAAAAGATATCTTACCATTCCCTTGAACCTCCAGAATGAATGCAGCTGTCTATATCCGAAATTTTCATAAAAGGCAGCCTGAATAAGCTGCCACAAGGCAACGCGGCCGGGATATCTCCTGTAAGAAAGCTCCGCCAGAACAAGCGCTGTGACCGAGATGCATAATCCCCATAAAATCGCAATTCCCATAAACAGAAGAAAGAATTTAAGATTTATAATGCCCAATATAAAACTGCCTATCACGAGCGGATAACCCAAGAATTCTATTACCGTACCAAGAAGTTCAAAGAAAAAATAATACGGAAACCCTATAAGGCCAATCATCCCGTAACGCGGATTAAACAGCATGCCGGCATGTTTAATGAGGCACTGCAACAATGCCCTTTGCCAGCGATCACGTTGTATCGAAAGCATCCCAAGCGTACGGGGAGCCTGGGTCCAGCAAACCGGCTCGGGGGCAAAGACAATCTTCTGTTTATGTCTGTCTATAAATTTCTGCAGGCGAACAACAAGTTCCATATCCTCGCCTATCGCTTTGCGATCCCATCCGCCAATCATGCTGAGTACATCCTGACGAAACACACCGAACGCGCCTGAAATGATCATAAGCACATTCATTTTAGCCAGACCTACCCGGCCGAAAAGAAAGGCCCTGAAATATTCCACGATCTGAATCCGTTCCGTCATATTCCGCGGCATTTTTAATTGCGCTATCCGGCTGTCCTTTAAGACAGCTCCATTTGACAGGCGCACTACCCCACCCACCGCTATACTGCCGGGAACGGCAACAAACCTCTGCATAAGTTTGCCCATACTGTCTTCCGACAACAACGAATCAGCGTCAACGGCGCAGACATACGGATAACGCCCGAAACTCGCCGCAGCATTTAAAGCGTCGGATTTTCCCCCGTTTTCCTTGTCGATAACCATAAGTCGCGCGTAGGCCCTGGAATAATATACATCCTTTATACGGCCGCATGGGAAACGATCCTCCTTTTCCACATCAACCTTCTCAAGCCGGAATGCTTCCTTCAAAACGGCCATGGTTCCATCCGTTGAACCGTCGTTGCATACAATTACTTCGTATTCCGGATAATCCAGATTGAGCAAAGCTTTGACGGACTCAATTATTGAAATTTCCTCATTGAAAGCCGGAACCAGAACCGAGTAAGGCTTCATGAATTCGGGAGGCAGGGAGACCATATGCTGTATCTTTCTCTCGTTTGCGTAACGCAACATCTCTCTGGCGGCAATGGCGATAAGCAGCATATAGATCGCGTTCAGAAGAACAAAATACCAGAACACGAACCAATCACTTATATAAACCGCGCTATGGAATACTGTCAGCATATCTGTATCTCCAACGCATCCTTTTGAATTCAAGATCAGCAAGAACCATTTTGGCCGAACGTCGCCGCGCGGCGTCCTGCGACAACGCCATCTCCTTCAATCGCGCAATGCCGCGCTCACCCATACGTGACATGGCTTCGGCAGCATTTCTTCTTACCCAATGGTTTTCATCACCCATCACTTCTTCGGCTTTTGCCAAAAATTCCACTCCTCCTATTCGTTCCAGAGCGTTAATTGCTTTCAATCGAAGGCGAAAGTCGGCGTCACTCAAACAGGATTCTATCAACGCGCAATTCTCTCTGGATCCTATTTTTTCCAGCGCTTCAACAAAATGAATCTTCGCCTCAGTATCCGTGCTGTCGTTCAACAAACGCGCTATAACCCCGCCGGCAGGAGCGTGTTTCAGTGTGCCAAGAAAATCAGCCAGCGTGCTCTGCAGTAAAGGCGGAATATCTTCTGATTCCAGCATCCTCGTTAACGGCTCAACCGCGGCTGAGTCAAACCAGGAAACAACAGCAAGAATCATATCCCTGTTGGACGGTTCATCAACGTAGAGAGCCTTAAGTATCTTCGCCAGCGAAGATACATCACCACAGGCGGCAAGACCAAGCGAAGCTGAATAGACTGAATATTGAAAACGATCTTTTTCGAGAACACGACGGAAAACATCAATGTTATCATTATCTTTCAAATATACCAGACCGCGTATCGCCAGCGCGCGCTTCCATCGGCGGCCGCTCACAGCGCGTCTGCGCAAATGGTCCGCAAATCCTGATTCACGCGCTATAACGCGCAACGACTCCGAATCATGTTCCCTGTCAGACGAATTGGAATTGTTTTCGATGTACAAAGCAAACAACCCGTATCTCGCTCGGAATACCGTTTGCTTTATCCTGCCGACATCAACCCGCCCTGATTTAATCTCTTCGGCAAGCAAATCAAATACAGGAAAGATCTTTTCCATGCTGTGCTGAGAATGATCATTTTTCCATCTGCTGACAAAAAGATGCACGACAGCAGAGACAAGAAAGAATATAAGGACAAACCAGGCCCAGACAGCGTAGAGCGCCGTATACCCACCGAAAACATCCTTTAATGCCGTCACTAAATCCATATAATCAACATCCAAGTATCCAAACAGCCATGCCGGCTACAACAACTTGTATCGTCAGATTGTCTAGTCCATGCGTACTTACAGCTTCAACACACATACCCGCCGCCGCGCATGCCGCGGCGCACAAGAGAGCCGTTTGACCCGGAATCCCTCCCATCAATAAGAAACCCGAAAGAGCCGCGATAAAACCAACGAGGAAAACACTGATGGATCCTTCTATGCTTCGTGTTGCCTTCACACCAAGAAGCGACGGAACATGGTATCTATGTTTCCCGAATCTGCTCCCCACTGGTTCACCAACCGCATCTCCCCAACCACCGACAAGATAACCAATATGCGCAAATCTCATGAAGAATATATTCGATATGACACCACCCAGCGCGGTCGTAATCAACGGAACAAGAATATAAAAAGTTCTGTGCGGCTCATCACCCGGTCGCGCCATTGCCTCATAAAACGGGAACCCCTTCCCGCGAAACACCGCGTATATCACGCAAACGGCCGTTGTACTGCCAAAAACCATGATTGCCGACAAGCCACCGCGCCACTGAATAACGCTGGCCATGGTAAAGATAAGGAAATGAAAGATCTTTCTCGTGTACGCCGTGCGGACCCCCTTCGTCATTCTCAGCCAGCCCACATAAGCACCAGACAGTCCGGTATAGAAAAATGTGAACGTCATAAGCAATAAAGCTGTTCCCGGCAAAGGCACTGCTTCCTGCAGGAAGAAAAGCATGCGTTCGATAAATCCTCTTGGTTTTTTAATCTTGATAGCCGTATCAACTTTTTCCTCAACTGCTACGTCAAGAAGTACTGCCGGATCAAATAGAATCTTAGACGGGACAGCTGAACCAAAAAGTTCTGTTATACGATTCGTGACCATGCCGCTTTCCGGCCCATATATATACCATGGCCCTTCCTGCCCAAGTTTTTGAGGCCATTCAGCGTCATCCGATTTGTAACTATACCACTCCAGACTTGCCGCTTTCATGAACTCTCTGTCTCGCGCCGCCTCATCCGAAGAAGAATTTCCGAAATAAACAAATTTTCTGATGCCGCGATCAAGCAGATTTTCATATTCACGAAGACTAGTCGGCCTGAACCCCAAAGCTACATGAGGAGCAATTACTTCTATTCCACCCGTTGTTGAAGAATACGATTTGAACAGACAGGGCGGCAGTGGCGCCCTGTTGCTGAGAAAAGCCTGTATAAAAGCCTCCGTTCGCGGCGATGGGTTCTTGAATCCATGAATAACAACCGGTCTCGGCAATCTCCATACAAGCTGAGCCGCCTTTAAAACAATTGCCGGATCATAATGATCATCAGATACCGGAAAAATATGATAATTGACACCATGCCTGGCAAGCAGAGCCCCTTCAGCTTGTGCAATTTTTTCCGAATCCAAAAGGGAAACAACATTCCTGATATCATCCGCAAGAATAAACGTCAGATACTCTTCATCGGTTGGATACGGTATTACATACACTCCTTTTTCGGGCACAAGAATTATGCCACGCTCAAGAGCGTCTCGTTCGGAAAGACTGCGATGTTTGCGCCCGTAACGGCTGACGCCAGGCTTTATTGAACCACCGGCACGTTCTATGACCGATCTGACTACATTGACCCTGTCCTTTCCCATGTAACAATGAATGTAATACCGCCCGGTCCCTGAAACTGCCAGATCTCTGATCTTATCCAGAACTTCTTCATTCTCGCTTATCCATGGAAGCATCGGCATGTGAATAAGCTCTATTCCCAGTTCGCCGGAAATCTTCTTCTCTTCTGCCAGCAATTTCGGCTCAAATGGAACCACAGCAGGATGCAGTAACGATATGATCGCTGTGTATCCTCTCTTCTTGAGTTCTATCATTCTGCTTCTGTCTGGGTACGAACCAACCGTAAAACGATATTTGCCGCTATGAGATTCCAATACTTCCGCGACGTTCAGCATGCCCGGCTTCAACCACATATATAGCGTTACGCCCGCCACAATGAAAAGCATAAGAGGCATACCCCATATGACATGTTTCGTACGAGTGTTGAGAACTACGGCGGTGAACAATAGAGAAATCACAAATACGGTTACGATCAGAACAATCATTAACAGCCTGACAAAATAACCTTCTACGTCAGGGCTCCATGGACCATTTCTTACCCATGCGGTTATCCAGCGCACTGGACCAAACAGTGTTCCTGTGCCCAGCAGGAAGCCCACCAGTGAGCCTACGACCATGAACAATAAGAGATTTTTCAGCGTGGGCTTGAACATAATGCCGCCAAGTTACACGAGATGAACGATTTGATGTCTTACTTTTATCCCTAAACACTATTACGCCTCCATAGCCCAGGTCAACCAGTTTAGCAATTGATTACAACAGAAATAGTGCCACCCTAATTTTTTCCTGTTCCCTTAATCAGCATCTGATATAGTGTCTTTCATAGGAAAACAGTTAGCCAATGGTGAATATATGATAGATTTGTCAATAGTAGTGCCCGTC
>JAQBFJ010000227.1:0-10708 GCA_032123435.1 Verrucomicrobiota bacterium | reverse complement strand
CCCTTGCGAAGACGGGCGCCCCCGCCTCGAGTTCCCGGAGAAAAGTTTTAGACAGGATTACAGGATTTACTGGCTTTGAAGAAGGATTGGATTTGTTAAATATCAACAGACTGATAACTCTATTGATATTTAACAACCTGCTCTGATGTTCATGATCTGAACACTTCAGCATTCCGTGCCTGCCACGTATAAACATCCTTTTCCCCCATCAAGAAAACTGTTCGGGAAATGTGGAAGAAAACTACTGTCCTTAGACCCGGAGAGAAACAAGGGTTTTATACAAATTTCCCGAACCATCCTGCCTTATCTTAATCCCGTAAATCCTGTAATCCTGTCAAAAAAATCTCCTCTTCTTTCTCCTGCGGCCCGCCGTAGTTCGGAAGGCGAAGGCGGCTCCGAATCTCCGCCTGCCACGCCGAAGCTAACGTAGGCGGGTGTACTCCGTGGTAAATATCTTTTCTCCTCCTCCGCTTGCCCTACGAAGCTACTTCAGCGAAGTAGGGTGCACTCCGTGGTTCTCTCCTCCCACATGCATGCGATTCTTCATGAAATATGCGGGCTAGAGCTCGTATAAAGTATTGTCACGGTTCGGCATTTTGCTTTTCAACGAGCCTTCTGCCCCTTTTACGTCTTTTCCCGGCATAATAAACGGATCTTCAGCTTCCATTATATCACCCATTTCCTCTTCAATTTTTTCCGGCGACTCTCCCGCTTCCAGCCGGTTCAACGCTTCTTCCATGCTTTTGCCGAATTTCATTCCGGTCATACTTGATAATTTCCTCATCAAGTCGGCCGCCTGCTTCGGATTATTTTCGTCAATATTTTCGGCCTCACCGGCAAGAGCCATCATGGCCGATTCCATCTTGCTCTCATCAATGGGAATGTCACCGAGTTTCGAATCCTCGCTTTTTGTTCCAGTCATAGCGAACATGGAGATTTGCCGCTCAAGCTGTTTCTTCCCGCATCGCGGGCAATGTGGTTTTTTGTCAGGGCTAACCAATCTTGAAAAGAAATTAAATATAGTATGACAATCCGAACAGTAATATTCGTATATCGGCATATTTATCTCCCGCTATTTACGCGCTTCCCATTCGAACCAACGATTAAAACCAGCTCCGCGATTTTTTCCGCTGAATCAGGCACCGCGCATTCCTTTTGCGCCTGTGCCATTCTGCTTAATTTTTCAGGATTTGACGCGCGTTTTTCCACGTAATCAACAAGCCATTCTTCCGATAAATCTTTTTCAACAATTACATCCACACCACCGCTCTTCTCCAGCGACCTGGCATTGGCCGTCTGGTGATCGCGCCGCGCGGACGGTAATGGAATAAGAAGCGCAGGTAAACCGCATGCCGATAATTCCGCGCAAGTAGCCGCACCGGCACGCGCAATCACGAAATCAGCCGCGCAATAAGCCTTGCCCATTTCCTTGAGAAATCCAAATACTAAACTGCGCACCCCGGCCTTTCTGTAGCAATCCCTGAGTTTAGATTCGTTTTCAGGTCTTGCCAGGTGTACGACCTGCAGGGCCATGCCGCGTTCGCACAGTTTGCAAATAGATCTTGAAACTATATCATCCAGCTTTTCGGAGCCCTGACTTCCGCCCATGACAAGAATGGTGAAAACATCGGGATCCAGCAAGCCGTCTTCAAAGTGAGATTCTAAATCAGTCCGAACAGGAAACCCCGTAACAACAGCTTGAACAGAGCCCATTGCTTCCACCGCTTCAGGAAAACCAAAAGCCATGCCTGACGCAAAACGCGCAAGAAAAGATACCGCCTTGCCCGGAATGGCATTCGCCTCATGAAGCACAATCGGTATGCCTAGAAAATGACAAGCCATCGCAGGCCCTACAGAAGCGTAACTGCCCATGGCTAGCAATACGTCTGGTCGCTGTCGTCTCATCCGCCGCCAGCACGACCAACAGGCCGAGATAAGCCTGAATCCCGAAACAATAGTACGCACGGATAATCCGGATGAGAATCCGGAAGCGTTTACGCGTTCCACGGAACCATGCCAGCCCGCCACCGAAACACTCTCTACCCCTCTGCCGCCCAGCCAGATAGTTACATCATGCCCCTTCTGACGGAGAACATCAGCTACCGCCAGTCCGGGAAAGATATGTCCGCCTGTTCCACCGCATGCAACAGCAATTTTCATTATTTAATCCTAACACAAGTAAAATACGCTGATTTAACAGAATAACTCACGCCAACCATGAGTCAAGCTTGCCCAATACAACAACTTATCATAGAGTATAAAAAGTCATGATAATACCCGGATTTGATATTATTGCTAAGTTAAAAGAAGACGCCTATACAGCTTCATATAAAGCGGAACAGCTCTCTTTGCACAGAATCGTTACGTTAAAAATCATAAAATCTGAATACTGCCCCAGTTCCGCGGAATTAGCCTCTCTGGTTGAGGAAGGAAGACGTATCGCCAATCTTAAGCATCCAAATATCGTACAAGTATACGATATAGCCAATTCCGGCAATATTCATTATCTGGTAATGGAATATGTTAAAGGACCAACCGTCATGCAGTCCATCAACGCAGACGGCCTGATCAACTACAAATCAGCTTTGAACATTGCCATCAACTGCGCAGAAGCCATGCGTTTCGCATGGGATAGAATGCATCTGATCCACCGCAATCTTAAACCCGACAATATTATTCTGGATGAAGACCACGACGTGAAAATCGATTTTATTGGACTGTCCACAACGGCAGAAGAATCCATGCCCAAATCAGGACTTGATGTCATAGAAGGAACCCCTTATTACATGTCCCCTGAACAGGCTTCCGGTAATGTCCAGCTTGATTTCAGAACCGATATGTATTCTCTCGGCGCAACACTTTATCACATGATAACAGGTCAAATGCCGTTTAAAGATCAGGAACCAATGAAGGCCGCAGAATGTCAATCCACGGATCAACTCAAAAATCCAAGAGAGTTCAACCCGGATTTACCCATAAGCCTGATCCGGATCATGACGACACTCATGATGAAAAATCGCCGAGATAGATACCGAAAGTGGAATGAAGCAATAGCAGAAATGAAAAAAACGGAAAAGGGCCGGATCATAGTCGCAAAACACGATCAACACGCCTTCAGCACAATACAGACCATTGAATCAAAAGTGAGCTCTGACGAAAGAAGTAAAACGTCAGCTCTGCCCGCATGGCTGGTGCCACTGGCATGGATAGCCTTGCTGATATGGTGGATACTGCTGGCAAACACCCAGCTTCGGCCCTTCTTTAATCTCCGCGCACTCAGGCGCGACACCATGCAGACAATTCCCGCACCAATAAACACTACCGTTACACAGCAGAAAACAGCCCTGGTCTATGATAAAAACCTTTTTTTAAGATCACTGCAATCACCTGAACCGGAATCCACGAAATCCTTTTCAGATACAGACAATAACCTTTACGATGCAGTCAACCGTTTTGGACAAATCAAACGCACCATAGCAAAAGCACTGCTGATGGAACGTTTTGACAATGCTTTAACGGCAATCAAGCAAAACAGAAACCTGTTTACCGCCGACGATAACATTAAAGCACAGTTCAAAGAACTGGCCGACTTCGTTCCAAGGGTAACAGAACTGAACACAGCCATTGCCAATTCCTTGGGAAAACATGCTGGCGGTGAAGTGATTATACATCATGGCAATCAGGACAGAACCATAATAATTCAAGCTGTTTCAGGCACTAAGTTAAACGCCATCCCGAAAAAAAATGACGGCACACCTGATTATGGAAATAATGTGACAATTGATGTGTCACAGCTGGAACCGCTGGAACGCATCCGATGGCTCGATGATTCGGACACTCCTGTCATAAACGCGATGAAAACTATTCTTTACACTCGCGCTAAAGACTATTATTTAGCGGAAAAGTTTGCCGCTGTCAGCGGCCCACTGGCCGACACATTCACGGAAATAATACAAAACAGGTAATAATGAGCCGAAACGAAGACGATAAGACCGCGATTGAACGCATCTCACAACTACGCCGTGAGATAGAAAGGCATAATTATCTATACTATGTTCTCGCGAACCCGGAGATTTCCGACAGACAATATGACGCGTTGTACGAAGAACTCCAGACCCTTGAACAACAATATCCACATCTTGTTACACCCGATTCTCCAACCATGCGCGTAGGCGGCGAACCACTCTCTGATTTCAAAAACGTAAAGCACACCATGCCCATGCTGAGCTTGTCTAACACCTATGTCCGCGAAGAACTGCTGGATTTCGACGCGCGTATCCAGCGCCTTCTGCCCGGCAAAATCATATCGTATATCGTTGAACCCAAAATCGACGGTGTGGCAGTCTCACTGCGCTATGAGAAACAACTTCTTGTCACCGGCAGTACCAGAGGTGACGGGAAAACCGGTGACGATATAACCGGCAATATCCGCACAATACGCTCCATTCCGCTCAGATTCCGCTCAGACTCAGATTTGCAGGCACCTGAAATTATCGAAGTGCGCGGTGAAGTCTATATGCCCAAGAAAGGCTTCGTTGAACTTAATCAGGAAAGAAGAAAGAAAGGCAGTGAACTTTTCGCGAATCCACGTAACGCTGCCGCCGGTTCACTCAAACTGCTTGATCCGGGACTCGTTGCCAGGCGACCGCTGGACGCTGTTTTCTATTCGGTCGGAGAATTGGAGGGGCTCAATCTTGCCACACACGAAGAACTTCTTGAGACACTTAAGACGTTCGGGTTTAAAACCGTGCCGCGTTATTGGAAATGTGGAAATATCAACGAAGCGCTGGACGCTCTGGAACACCTGCGTGACATGCGCCAGGATTTTCCTTTCGAAATCGACGGAGGTGTAATTAAGGTGAACGAAAGGACGTTCTACCCGACCCTGGGCGCAACGGCAAAAAGCCATCGCTGGGCAGTCGCCTACAAATACGAACCCGAACATGCCGAAACAACACTCCGCGATATCACGATCCAGGTCGGACGAACCGGTGTGTTAACGCCGGTAGCCGAACTCGATCCCGTGCCCCTTGAAGGTTCCGTAATAAGCAGGGCAACATTGCATAACGCCGACGAAATAAAACGCAAAGATATAAGAATCGGAGACCGGGTAATCATCCAGAAAGCAGGCCAGGTAATACCAGCTGTAATAGAAGTAAACAAATCAGCAAGAACAGGAAACGAGAAGATATTTTCCATGCCTCCTTCATGTCCGGTTTGCGGCGGACCAATAACACAAAGTGAAAAAGAAGTGGCGTTACGATGTGAGAACATGCAATGCCCCGCCCAAATAAAAAGATGGATCAATCACTTCGCCTCACGCGGAGCAATGGATATCGATGGACTCGGAGACGCGCTCGTGGAACAACTCGTCGCGTCCGGCCTCGTAACCGAACCAACTGACCTTTATAATCTCACAAAAGAACAGGTAATGAACCTGGAACGTATGGGCGAAAAATCATCGGAAAATCTTATTAACGCCATAAATGCGGGCAAACACCGTGATCTCTGGAGAATTATTTTCGCACTCGGTATCCGCCATGTTGGAGCCCGATCCGCACAGGTTCTTGAACAACATTTCAAAAATATTGATTCTCTCATGTCGGCAGACCAGGAAACGCTTGAGACTATTCCCGATATCGGCCCCGTTGTTGCACGCAGTATACTGGACTTCTTCAGGTCGGATCGAAACCAGAAACTTATCAAACGACTCAAGGAGTCAGGCCTGAAAATGATCGCTATAACAATAAGAGAAAATCAAAACAAACTGGCAGGCCAAATCTTTGTTCTTACAGGCACTCTCTCCAGCTTGACCCGCGAGCAGGCTGGTGAACGAATCCTGGCGTTGGGAGGAAAAGTGAGCGATAGCGTGTCCACAAAAACAACATATATCGTAACAGGCTCAGAACCAGGATCAAAACTCGCAAAAGCACGCAAACTCGGAATACAGGTAATAGACGAAGAACAATTTCTTAAATTAACGGAATAATGCCGACTGACTATCCTGCTTATTGCACGAGTCGAGAGTGCGTAAGCGCCAAGGAGCCAGACGTTCGGCTATAGTATCTATGCCGAACGTCGCAGAACACAGGCGATTGCGTGCTCCCGTGCTCGCCCCCGGTGAAGAAAACCTAACACAGTGTACGACCCATGGAATAAATACAATCTGCACTATATCTCCACGTGCATTTTTGTCTTAAATCGCCTTGTTACCCATCTTATCCTGGTGTCGTTCGGTTTTCTTCATGCAATATGCAGGATATTCCGCAAGCACTTCTTTCTCGTATTCTTTGTATCTATCCATCATCTCCGTGTAAATCTTGTGCGCCTGTGTGTCCGGATCAATCACCTTTATGAACGGCGGGGCTTCGGCAAGCGTTTCCGCATAAGATACGAAGCCACCCGCACGCCCGCACTCCCAACCATGCTTGGCACGATACGCCGCGCCCAACGATGCCGAGTCTGCCTGTTGAGCCGTGTAAACAGAAACACCAAAAACATCACTAAGAACTTTAAGAACAGCCTTGTCTTTTGATACGCCGCCCGTAACAAGAATACGACCAGGCCTGAGCCCTATGTTACAGCCATGAAGCCGCATTGAAATCATCTGACTTTCAACCACAGCTCTTATTTCAACTTCAGGAGCAAACTCGTTTATTCGCCTGCCTTTGTTGTCAAATCTTGTCGTCCCTTTCTTCAGGATAGGCGGTGTTATTTCCGGTGTTCTGATGTAAAAACCAATATTGCCGTCATTACCCGGCTGTGTTTTTTCCATCATACACCCAAATTCTTTCCACGATCCGCCTGCAGATTTGTCCCTTATATACTCAAGCGTTAAAGCACCATTCTGCCACACTACCATTGCCATATATGTATCAGGATCCACAGGGTTCACAAATACATGACCTTCCGATGCCGATGGCGCCGGATCAGACAGTACTCCAAACATAGTATAACTGGTGCCAAGACTAACGGCTATATCACCTGTCTGCCGCAAACGGAGACCAGCCAGACTGTTGGGATTATCTCCCGAAAAAGCAATCACCAGACAGTCTTGGCTGAACCCATACCGGTCACAGTAAAACTTATGCATCTGTCCAACAACAGAATGGGACGGCACAATCTCGCCAAGCTTTTCCGCCAGACCAGGAGCCGTGCAGTCAAGCGCCGCATCTGCCCATTTCTTTGTCCTTAAATCCATAAGATTCATGCCGGAACCATCACTGGCATCTATTGGCGCGTATTCTCCAATGAGCAGAGAAGCCATAAATGAACTCACCAGTGCTATTCTTTCAGTACTCTCATAACCCTGTTTGTTTTCCTGCCAGATCCTGGCTATCTGATTACCCGTAAACCGTTCATAAGCTCTGGACCCCGTAAGATCGGCAACCGCTTGCGCGCCGCCAAGCGCTTCTTCCCGTTCTTTGCACTGCCGTGATGTGCTGGCATCCATCCAGATCGGTGAATCATTTATTGAAAACATTTTTGTTGCCTGCTCACGCAGGGAACATCCCGCGTCTAACCCCACAAGCGTTTGTCGTGCGCCGTCAGCAAGCCAGACACTGCCATGCTGCTGACCCGACCCTGAAACCGCCGCTACCTTTCCGAAAGGAACCTTTTTCTCCTTCATTCTCTCCAAAAGAATGTCAAGCGCGGCAACCCACATCAGCGACGGCGAGGTAACCGTTAATCCGTCTTCATGACAATGTACCCCGCCCTTTGTTCCGAATTCCGGGAGATCGGCATCAAAATTGACCGATTCCTCGCAGATTACATCAAGTTTTTCATCAATTATCGTTGCTTTAAGGCTCTGTGTGCTCAGGTCAAGACCAAGAAAAAACTTTCCACCACTCATATGTATCCCCCCTGCTGGAAGCATTGTAAGAAAATAACTTTATTTACTGCCAATCGTAACAAATGAACCGGCCTCTTGTGAACAACAAATACACCGGGAATAACATCCCCGAATAAGCCATCTTTCTTTGATTCAGCGTTGCCACATCATTGACATTGAACCTCGTGATGGTGTAGTTTTCAGAGTTGTTAATTATAAATCAAGGAGTATCAAATACATGACAAAAACATCAAAATCAACCAGTGCAATGTTTGAAACACTGATAAAAAACGATCGAAAGTTTTCCAGTTCGGAACGCAGTCTTGTCGGGCATATCCCAACTATTGCCATTACTCCCGTTGCCGATGGAAGAACAGGTGCTTACGAAGATAACCTGCGCGGCACGTGGCGCATGGTCGAACGTGTATATAATCTGATCAGTAACAATGTTTTCCTGCCGGATGGAACTCCCGTGCGTGTAGTTGTGGCGCCGGAAATAGTATATGGCGCGCGTACCGGCGCCATTGCACAGGAATATTACACCAGAGAAGGAGTAAGCGCCAATATATGGGTCAGCAGATCGTGGGCTTACAGCGATGAACTCATGAGCGCCTGTATGGGTATCGGCAGTACCGAATGGCAACAGGCCGCTTATGGACTAAACCAGACAGACAGGCCAGGTGCCGTATGGTTGAAAGCTTTTACCGCGGCAATGGATGAAAAGAAGAAACCGATCTTCGCAATATATAATCCTGATCTTGAAAATGAGAGCGGCGACATCGCCCCGTACGCGGCTGAACGCATTCTGCGCTTCGCGCGCTGTGCCGCCGCTGTTGCCGAAATGCGAGGCAAAAATTATCTCAGCGTGGGCAGTGTATCCATGGGAATCATAGGCTCGGATGTAAGACGCAATATCATGACAGACTATCTTGGTATGGGCACTGTTTCTGTCGATATGGTTGCCGTACGCGGGCGCATGGATAATGGTTTTTACAATCACGAGGAATTGGAAAAAGCCTTTAAATTCATGAAAAGTAAATTTTCTTTCAATTTCGGTAAAGGTACACGCCCACAAAAACCGGATAATCTATTACGAGACTGCATCAAAATGACACTTATTGTGCGGGATATGATGATTGGTAATCCTGTACTGGCCGATCGTGCCGTCGGCGCCAAACAAGGGTTCAAGGCCGATGTGGAACACGCTCAGGGGTGTAACGCTATTGCCGCCGGCACTCAGGGACAACGGCAATGGACCGATCTTTACCCTAACTTTGATCTAACAGAATCACTGCTCTGCAGTTCATTCGATTGGAACGGCTATCGAGCCCCTATGATCGTTGCCACAGAAAACGATTCCAAAAACGCTATCGGCATGCTTATAGCAAACCTGCTTACCGGTATGCCCCAGCTGTTTGCCGATATACGCACCAACTGGACTGCCAAAAGCATTAAACAGGCAACAGGTATCAATGTCGCCAGGATCGCGCCGCAGGGCTTGATCGATAAGCGCAATTCAGGCGCCGGCGCCCTTGAATACGGCATTGACCTGCTCTCCCTTGCTAAACCGGGCAAGAAAACCGGAATCCAGAAAATTGCCGAAACAATACGCACCAACCAGTCTCTGCAGAACAAGCTGATCGACAAATCAATTGCCGCTATGACTTACGAAGCAGCTAACCTGCAATATTTCCCGGGTGACGGCTTGTCCAGCAGTTACCGGACTCCAGGCAATATTCCTATGACCGCTTACCGCTATAACGTGGTTGGCGATATGCTGACCTGCTCGGTAGTTGAAGGTAAAACAGTGCAACTGCCCACCAAGGTGGCGGACCATATCAGTAAGGTAACCGACCGTACCTGGCCGGAAACTTATTGGGTTCCCCGTGATATGAGCTCTTTTGAATATATGTCACACATAGGCCCGAATCACGATGCCAACTCATTCGGATTGATAGGATCGGATATGATGACAATCAATTCAATGCTCCGTGTGCCAGTGGACATGCATAACGTGCCCGCCGAAGATATCTTCAGACCGACAATCTGGGACCGGTTCGGTAATGACGATTTCAGAACCTGTAAAGAACTCGGACCATGTTATAAGTAGAATATCTTTTTACCGAAACGAAACAGCGCCAACCTTCAGGTTGGCGCTGTTGTTTCTAACGTTCAATTAACCAATTTATGCTACGGACGATAAAGCGCGAACTCCACCCGGCGATTCATACGCCACGCCGCTTCATTATGTCCCGGATCAACAGGATATTCTTCTCCATAGCTTTTCGTCTGGATGCGTGATCCTTCAATACCCATTCCAACCAGATGCGCCCGCACGGCAAGCGCGCGATGTTCGCCGAGCGACATGTTGTACTCACGACTGCCCCTCTCGTCACAATGCCCTTCGTTGACAAGAAGCACGTTCCTGTTACGCCTCATGTAATCAGCAGCTTCTTCTATCTTTGAAAACTCACTGTCACGAAGTTGAAAACTGTCGTACTCAAAAAGAACTGTGCGAAAATTCAAACCTTCTATCCGCGTACCCAACACGCCACGTTCATTCAAACGGATATCGCCCTCGAGAACATCAGGATCTACCCATCCATTGCCATCACCTGATTGCGGTCCTTTACAACCTGCAAGAATCAGAGCAGACAAAAGACACGTTACAACAACTACACTTCTCCAGCATTTGCCAGTCATATTATTCTCCTCAATAAAAAACAAGTTCTGTCAAAAGTTCTGCCCAATTTTGGGCTAATCAACGTTTTATCAACAACTTATAGCGAAATGGTCTTTCTCCCCCTTTTCCACACTTGGTCATTGGTTATTGAATCCCTCTTATCTCATCATCCCCAATCCAGTTATCCTGCG
>JAQBFJ010000226.1:0-4436 GCA_032123435.1 Verrucomicrobiota bacterium | reverse complement strand
GTACAGTCCGGGCTGGATAGACACATCTTCACAGCCCGGCAAAGCGCGTTATGAACAGACATATAAAACGTATGTTGAAAAATACGGAGAAGATAACGCTCAGTACTTAATGGAAACAGAAGAAAAGTGGATGAAAGAATATTCAAATGCGGCATATACTGATTTGTGTTTTGGTGATAATGATCATTATAAACAATACACGAAAGAATGCGCCGAATGGCTTGGCTGGAAATACGATGAAGTTCAAGGCAATCCTGAATTGGTCAAAGATTTTCTTGGCGGCAGGTGGGATTCCAATGATTTTCTGACAGTAAAGCCCGGGCAGAAGATAGTTCCATCTTATGATGAAAACGTCATAAAGGCAGAAGATAATAAGTGAAGTTTTACATTTCATGTTTTGTGAGGTCCGATTGAAGAGATGAAACGGGATATTTTATGATGAATGGTCTTGTGCATAAACCTTTGCCGGGAGCTGAGCTTCTAATGCAGTGCGGTGATGTTCTGGAATTTACCCTGGAACTGCCGAACGAGCAGGCCGGTTTGGCGTGGCTTCGCACTAATATTGCCGGTGCAGCCGTGCGCCGTCGTGAAATCATAGAACAGGTTGAGCAGCACTTATCCATTCTTACCCGTGATTGGAGTGACATTCCAATGCGGCGTATTGGTGAAAAGGTTTTTTCGGTCACATTGCCGATGCTTGCAGTCGGCCGGTTTGAAGCAAAGGCTTTCTTCCTTCCTGAACGGGACGACAAGCCTGTCTGGCCGTCGGGCGGGAATGTTGTTATCAAGGTGGAGCCGGCTGATTCGTCCTGTAGTAATACTATTTACACGGCGTTTGTTCGTCAATTTGGACACAGTCAGCATCGTTCCGCCGATCTACAGAGAGAAAAACACGCGATAGAAAAGCTGGAAGCCAACGGTTATAATATTATTCCCCGTTCGGGCACTTTCAGGGACCTTATTAAGGAGCTGGATTTTATTATAAACAAATTGCGTTTTCGCATTATTCAGCTTTTGCCGATTCATCCTATTCCGACAACTTACGCGCGCATGGGCAGGTTTGGCAGTCCATTTGCAGCGCTTGATTTTCTTGATGTGGATCCGGCGATGGCGGAATTTGACCGTGCGACAACACCAATGGATCAATTACAGGAACTGGTTGACGCTGTTCACGAGCGCGGCGCCAAAGTTTTTATTGATATTCCGATAAACCATACCGGATGGGCGTCACGGCTTCAAAATGATCATCCCGAATGGTTCGCGCGTGACAAGAACATGGCATTCAAATCTCCGGGCGCGTGGGGCGTTACATGGGAGGATCTTTCAAAACTCGATTATCAACATGGCGAGCTCTGGCAGTATATGGCCGGTGTTTTTTTGTTCTGGTGCAGGCATGGCATAGACGGATTCAGATGTGACGCGGGTTATATGATACCACAAGCGGCATGGGAATATATTATTGCCAAAACACGATGTGAATATCCGGATACGATTTTCATGCTTGAAGGGCTGGGCGGAAAGCAGGAAACGATGGAGAAACTCCTGCTGGACGCCAATATGAACTGGGCATATTCGGAACTGTTTCAGAATTATGATCGCGCCCAGATAGAATCCTATTTGCCGAACTGTATCAATGTTTCTTCCCGAAAAGGACTGCTTATCCATTTTGCCGAAACGCATGACAATGACCGGCTTGCGGCACGATCACATGCTTATGCTCGAATGCGCACCGCGCTTGCGGCCTTGTGTTCACAGCGGGGCGCGTTTGGAATAACTAACGGAGTGGAATGGTTTGCTTCCGACAAAATAGATGTGCACGGCGCTTCTTTTCTTAACTGGGGAAACAGGAAAAACCAGGTAGAACATATTGCCCGCCTTAATACCATACTTGAAAAACATCCTGCGTTTCATGACAATGTCAATATTCGCCTGATAGAGACCGGCGCTGGTAACAGTATCGTTCTTATCCGAAGTCGGCCTGGAAAAGAACGGACTTCAGTCCTCGCGCTGATCAATCTGGATGACAACATGAACACCCGTGTTTCGTGGCGAAGGAACGATTATTCGCCGGATGATAATTACATGTATGATCTTATTACAGGCCGCAAAATAAAACTCGATATGAACAAGGACATGATTTCGTATGAATTGTCCGCAGGAGAAGCGCTTTGTCTTACATCCGACAAAACCGATTTGACCCGTCTGGACGAGAAAAAAGAATCAATTATTCCGCAAAGGGTCATAACTCAACGTCTTCACGCAAAGGTGTTGGAAGTAAACAATTTTTATAATCCGAACATGGATGTTTCTACCATTAATCTTGAAGAAGCGGCGGCGGAAATGTCGCGGGATCCCAAGATGTACTGCGCTGGGTTATGCGGTGGAAACGTGCCGCTGAACGTAATTTCATGGGAATGGCCGAACGACAGCAGGCGTGTTGTGATGGTACCGCCGGATTGTTTTCTATACATTAACGCGCCATATCGATTTACAGCCGAATTAAGGGCAAAAGAACAGGTTTTAGGGCATGAACAAAGTCTGCCGACCAATGATAAATCTCATTTTGCCTTGATTTTGCCGCCGGGTAAAACGGAAACAGCAGTGACGCGGATGCTTGCCCTGACAGTATTTGAGCCGGGAAATTGCCGCAAGACGCAAAGTAATATTATGTATCTCGGCAGTGCTCTGCCGCCCCGGATTCGCACAAGTTTTGACAGGAACGAAATAAGGGAGCGTGACTGCTATGCCGTATGCGCGAACAAGCATGGAGCAATGGCGCAGATACGCGGCGCGTGGGGAGAAATACAAAGCCAATATGATGCCTTTCTTGCCGCGAATCTTAATGCCAACTATCCGGTTGACCGCCATATCATGCTGACACGTTGTCGTGTGTGGCTTCTGCGTCATGGATATTACCAGGATATCGATTATGATTGCATGAAAAGTTTTTCGGTTAACGCCGATGGAAGTGTATTATGGCGGTTTGATGTTCCTACCGGCCAGGGAAAACTTGTTCATCTGGATGTCGCATTTAAGATACATGAAAATAACAATTCAGCGACCATGCAGTTTCACCGTCAACCTACCAATGGTGCCGCGGACTGTTTGCAGGACGATGCTTCCGTTGACATTGTTGTGCGTCCGGATATAGAAGACAGAATATCGCACGGGAAAACAAAAGCATACGCAGGCCTTGAACCGGGATGGCGTTGGGCGATTACTCCTTACGACAACGGGTTTCGTTTTGCTCCATGTTCGGGTCGAAGTCTGCATGTTGCCGCGCCTGGCTCGACATTTGTTTCGGAGCCGGAATGGATATACATGGTATCTCATTCCATTGATGCTGACCGCGGGATGGATGGCAGTTCCGACTTGTTCAGTCCAGGTTATTTTCGGTTCAGTCTGAAAGGAGGAGAAGATTGCCGGATAGGTGCGGCAGTCAATGGTGAGCCCGAGACAGAGGCCATAAGGGGGGCGGAAAACGATCAGGAATCAGATGGTGAACAGGGCAGTATTTTGCTGAAAACAGGCTTATACAGAGCTATTTCCAGCTTTGTTGTCAATCGTGACGAGCTGAAAACAGTGATCGCAGGTTATCCATGGTTTCTGGATTGGGGGCGCGACACTTTAATATGTCTCAGGGGCATGATTGCCGCCGGCATGCTTGATGAGGCGCGCAATATACTGAAAGAATTCGCTCGGTTTGAGCGGCAAGGTACATTGCCCAACGCGATACATGGCCAGGATGCTTCGAACAGAGACACTTCTGACGCCCCTCTCTGGTTCTTTACAGCCTGTTCGGATTTGATTCAAGCGGAAGGGAACGACAATTGCCTGAGTCTGGATTGTGGGGGGCGAACCATAAAGGATGTTCTGAAATCTATAGCAGAATATTATATGAGCGGAACAAATAACGGCATTAAAATGGACGCGGACAGCGGATTGATTTTCAGTCCATCGCATTTCACGTGGATGGACACAAATTATCCAGCAGGTACGCCGCGTGAGGGGTATCCGGTGGAAATACAGGCGCTTTGGCACGCGGCTCTCATGCTTCTCGCCCGGATTGAACCAAACGGGGCATGGAACGAACTGGCGGACAAGGTCAGTGAATCAATATTAAAATACTTCTTTGATGATCGACGTGGATATCTCTCAGATTGCCTGCATGCCAGGTCGGGTCAGCCGGCGGATACGGCGGAGCCTGATGATGCGTTGAGACCGAATCAACTTCTAGCGATTACGCTGGGAGCGGTTAAGGACATGGATATCAGTAAACGCATAATTGCTTCATGTGAAAAACTTCTGGTACCGGGCGCTATTCGCAGTCTTGCCGACAAACCGGTTTCCTGTGCTTTGCCGGTTTACCATAAGGGTAAAACATTGAATGATCCGGCGCATCCTTACTGGGGGCAATATTGTGGTGACGAAGATAC
>JAQBFJ010000225.1:0-4047 GCA_032123435.1 Verrucomicrobiota bacterium | reverse complement strand
CGATTTGATGCAACGTTGTTCTCAGGGAGAAAACATCCCTTCTTAACTTGGTAATTGGATTTGGTTATTGGATATTGAAATCCTTCCGGCGCAACAACTCGGGCAGGTATAATCACGCAACATGCTTCCGGTGAAACTCATAAGCAAGAACAGTCAGTCCATATAACGCCGCCGTTTCAACGCGAAGAACCAACGAGCCGAAGCTGACCGGTACAGCGCCGGCAGAAACTGCTGAACAGAGCTCAGCCGGCGTCAGGTCACCTTCCGGCCCTATCAACAGACAGATACATTTTGTCTCAGCTCGCGCTTCTTCCAGTTTCTTCCTGATTTCCGTCACAGCAGAATGAAGAGAGATGGCATTTTCACCCAGAGAACCAACAAGAAAGAAGTCAAATAATTTACGATTACCGAGAAAGTCATTAAAACTGATAATCGGCTTTATTTCGGGTATCCAGTTCACTCCGCACTGTCGGGCCGCAGTCAATGCCACCCTTTGCCAACGCGCGCTTTTTCCTTTTCCTCGAACGTCCGCAGGCCTTGCTACAACGCGTTCGGTAAGAACTGGAAAAATCACGGAGACTCCGAGTTCCGTGCCTTTTTCAATGATTAAATCCATCCTGTTGCCCTTGGGCAACGCGACCGCAAGCGCTATTTGAACAGACGGCTTGTCAACCAATCGCGGCCTTTCAAGTAATTCCAACGAAGTCTTGCTCCCGCGTTTGCCGCAAACGCTCGCCATAACCTCACGGCCATTTCCGTCAAAAACAATAACCTTTTCACCGCGCTTGACCCGGAGAACATGAACAAGATGATGCTCTTCTTCAGACGTCAATATCAGCTCCGCATCATCCCAGCAGCCCGCATCCACATAGCATCTGTGCATTATGGCCTCCAAGCCAAATCCCGGTCAAAGTGAAGGATCACTGGCCAGATTCCCTGAGCGAGCGTTTCCTGTCATAGAATGCTTCCGTAAGTTTCCGGAATTTTTCGCGTATCGGGTAATTCGAATCCGTTACGGATTCACCGAACTCCTTTAGAACGACCTTCTGTTTGGCGCTTAGCTTTTCAGGTACTTCCGCCACAACCCTTACATGCAGATCGCCTTTGCCATATCCTTCGACATTCGGCATTCCTTTTGAACGTAAACGAAATACCTTGCCTGTCTCAGTACCAGGCTCAACCTTCAGCTTGGCATATCCGTCTATCGTCGGAACCTCAACCTCACCGCCCAGCGCCGCTACTTCCATGGCAACAGGGACCTCGCAATACAGATCATCACCACGCCGCTCAAACAATTCGTGCTGACTGACATGCAGAACAACATATAAATCACCAGACGGCCCGCCCTTGATTCCGCCCTCGCCTTTACCGCTCAGACGAAGACGCGATCCGCTCTCCACTCCCTTGGGAATTCTCATGGTTAAGCGCTTCCGGCTTTTTATCCGCCCACTGCCCTGGCAGGTTCTGCATGGATCAGTCACAATACTGCCCGTACCACCACAGATCGGACACGTCTGCCGCACCTGAAAAAAACCACCTCCCGACAGCACCGCGCCCTGCCCCCCGCAATGACGGCATGTTTCCTTCTTGGCGCCTGACGCCATTCCTGAACCATTACACTTTGTACATTCAACGGATAACGGAAGCGTTATTTCCCGTTTGGACCCGAACGCGGCCTCTTCCATGTCTATTTCCAACGCAAATTCCAGGTCCGATCCGCGCTGAGGACCAGTTCTGGGCCTGCGCCGACTTGAGGATCCAAACAGATCACCGAATGGACTGCCGCCGCCAAGTATACTGTCCAGGACATCCTGAAGATCGGCCGCATGCGTAAAATCACGGGAAAAATCAAATCCACCCGGTCCAAACGCGGATTTAAGCCCATCATGCCCGAATTGATCGTACTGCCGCTTTTTCCCCGCGTCACTGAGCACTTCATAGGCTTCCGACATTTCCTTGAATTTCCGCTCAGCCTCGGCATCACCGGGATTCTTGTCGGGATGATACTTCATCGCCTGCTTGCGATACGCTTTTTTTATTTCATCAGCAGAAGCAGACTTGCTGACACCAAGCAAATCATAGTAATCCGTCTTATTCGCCACAATATTTCTCTTTGTTGATTGTTTACTCGGCCACCCCGCTGGACACCAACACTTGCGCCGCTCGCAACAGTCTGTCACCAAGCATATAACCCTTGCGGACACTTTTTATAATACCGTTTTCAGGAATTTCGGCAGACGCCATGCGGGATATCGCTTCATGCACATTATGATCAAATTCGCCCTGCTCCGAATCGATGGGAGATAATCCGAACTTCTTAAGCACAGAAAGCATCTGCTCCGACACGAGTTCAAAACCCTTTATAAACGCTTCATCCGCATCATGCGTCCTGGCGGATTCCAGCGCCAGATCCAGATGGTCGAGCACCGACAACATTTCAGTCATCACGTCCTCATTGGCGCGCTGATAAAAATCCTTCTTGTCTCGCAGTACACGTTTGCGGAAATTTTCAAAATCAGCCTGCAGTCTTAATAACCTGTCTTTGAGGACCTCTACGGTTTCTACTTCCGCCTTTTCCTTTTTGTCCGGGCCGGCTTTCGCCCCATCATCAGCATCAGCTGACTTGTTTTTGACACCGCGTTTAGACCAGGCCTTTTTTAATCTGCCTGTTTCCGCTTCTTTCTCACCAGCGGATTCCACCGAAATAGAATCTTCAGCAATTATCGAATCGTCAGTATTCTCTATCCCGCCATTATCCGCCGGGAACCCGTTTTCTTCCTTTTCAGCTTCAACCATGTCGCACATTAACTCCACTTCCGTTCTTGTTTACTGCAAAAAACACCAAAAGATACCCTCTCGAACGCCCTGACGTCAACTTCTAATCACACCTCAAAAAGGAATCGCTTCGGAACACGCTGTTATACCAACGCGCGACAATAAGACTAATTTACGCTTTATTTTTATTCGTCACACATCTAATCTTCACCTTATGAACATTTGCATGGATATTCAACCGGCCATAACACAGCGTGCCGGCGTAGGCCGCTATGTGAAACTGCTGACCCAGCATCTGGGCGCTACCGCAAACAATAACAGCCTGACCCTTTTTTACTTCGACTTTATGCGCAAAGCCATGCCGCCCGCCCTGCCAAATGTCAAATATAGATCATCACGATGGTGTCCCGGCAGAATCGCACAGATGGCATGGCGAACCATTCACTGGCCGCCATTCAACGCGTTCGCAGGTCAGGCAGATCTTTATCACTTTCCTAATTTCATCATGCCACCCCTGTCACGCGGCAAAGCAGTTGTAACAATACACGACATGAGCTTCATGCGATTCCCGCAATTCGCCGAACAACGTAACCGGAACTACCTGACCGCCAGAATACATGACACCGTGCAGAGAGCAGATGCGATAATTACCGACTCCCGGTTCAGCGCCAATGAAATCAACGAACTGCTCAACGTTGAAAAGGACCGACTCTTCCCTGTCCATCTTGGAGTCGAACGCGAGTTTCAACGACCAGCTGAACAGGAAATTCAATCAGCAACAACCAGCCTGGGCCTTAGTCGCCCATACATATTAACCGTCAACACACTGGAACCACGCAAAAACATTCCGTTCCTCATAGACGTTTTCGAGAAGCTGACCGATTTCGACGGCGATCTTGTAATAGCCGGTATGCCCGGCTGGCAGTATGAACCTATATTGGACAGAATACGCTCATCTAAACGCGCATCAAATATCATATATCTCAACTACGTTCCCGATACACTCCTGCCCTCTCTTTATGCCGGAGCCAAACTGTTCGCACTTGCCTCTTTCTACGAGGGATTCGGCCTGCCCCCGCTCGAAGCCATTCAGCAACCATTTCGGCAAAGCGATTGAAAACATCGAGATAGGTGCGCTCGAGAACGCCGTCCTGTCGGGCGACATGTTGATTCGCATCCTTCGTGAGCACTGCGATCGTGCGGCCACCGAAAGTGACAGGAATGCAGGTTTCACGAACCGGACCCTCGATCACCCCTGGAGGGATTTCCCCC
>JAQBFJ010000224.1:0-3993 GCA_032123435.1 Verrucomicrobiota bacterium | reverse complement strand
CTGCGGATATTTTTATCCGGATTTCTTGGACTATCCTGCTTGCCTCGGCGTATGTGTATTTATTTAGAACGGGGTGGAACAGCGTCGAGATATTGATCACTTTCTATGAATGGGGCGTTATCTCCGGACATTGTGCCAGCGGCATGTTGTAATGGTGTCCATACCGATGCGGCCAAGATCCAAATGCCATTACTGACATATAACATGCTGGCAAAGTCCAAAAGCAGGTTAAGACCCAGGTATAAGAACATGGATGGGACAAAGGCCTTTGCAAGGACATGCTGGTAGAATATTTCATATTGGCCTTTTCGAACTTGGCGCCACACTCTGGTTATGGCCAGTAGGTGTAGCCCCCAATAAATAACGAAGCCGATTGGTCCAAGATCTCCCCACACGGCAGCGTACCCGGCATTAGGATAGCCAGCAATGCTTCCCTTGTAAATCATCGTTGTGCCATATATACTCATGAACGTTCTTGGCATATATCTTTCCGTAAGTGGCCTATTGGAGTCCATTGCAGTGCTACTGGCAAAATTTCCGGGCCCTGCTCCAAGCAAAGGGAAGGGAAGGTCTTTCGTGGCGTGATAAAAGACATTGCGATACATGGTTCCTTTAGCGCCGTATTTTATCTCTGACAAGCGTTTTTTTATCGTATCAACAGTCAAAACCTCATTGATTCTGACTTTATATCCGGCCAGAGGAACTCGTAAGACTAATGGTATAAAAGGTATGCACATTATTAAAGCTATGATAAGTCTGAGCTTGTATTTGCCTTCGGTAAGGAATATGACAAAAAAAGCAACGACAGGAATCAAAAGAATATATGCATGTAACGTAAAGGTTAATATGAGTTGAAAAAGCGCTAACGTTATGAAGAAAAGAGAGGTGAAAAATCCCTTGCTGCTTTCAATATATGGATGGGATTTTCGACATGTCAGGAACGATAGTTCGAGGACAACAAACACTATCATGTAATAGGCGACGTTGTTCGCGCCGATCCCGGTACCTACTGCGAAATCAGGGCCCCATGATCCAGAGCTGGGGAGAAAGTTAATTCCCAGTAACCATGCTATATTAAGTGCGATTTGCATTAGAAATGTTGTAATCAGAGCGGCATAAACCATTTTCGATCCGTTGTTTCCTAGAAAATACCCGGCATATAGGAAAAGAACGGCGAAACGGCAGTACGTAAGGGTGAATTTTACAACGTTCAACAGGGGCACATGGTTTGCAAAAGCCGATAAAACCAGCATGAACAACATAAGAAAAAACGGTTTAAGGAAGCTTCGGTAGTCAGTAAAACTTGGTCTGCAAAGAAAAACGTGTATGACCAGCACGCCGAGGATAGCAACGGTGATTATTTCGTCGACATAGCGTAATTCTCGAATAAAGTAGACATGGTTCAGCAGGAAAGGGCTCCAAAGGGCATAGAACCAGTAAAGAGTCAATAGAACTCGGGGCTTCGTGATGACCATTATTCCATAAATCCCCAACAGGAACAGGATATACCCCTTGACGCCCATCATTATGAAGCAAGTTAGGCCTATCAGCAATATGATGGTTATAACAATCATATTGCTAAACCGGACATCAGTTGAAAGAATGGTTCTAGGGTTACTCATTAGACAGCAGAATATAGTTGATAAGTAATCATTCATAAAGGGAAAAAGTATCCAATGAGTCAAGAATTGACATTATCACGGCGTTGCGTAAGCTCCACATTGTAGGCAAAACGCGGTTAATGCTTCTGCCCCGGAGTAGCTTTTGATCAGTTATCGTTATTGGGTGATAAAATCGAATTCAACATTGAACACGCGGTTCCATGCATATTTGATATTACTAACGGCCAGCTGGCGCAAAGGAAGGCACGGCAGAAGGCGTTCAGCTATAAAGACATTCAGTCTCCGGATGGTTTCACGAGCGACACGTTCGCCCGACTTTACTGAGTGACCTGGTACCTGCTTATGATGTGATTTTGATTGGCCTGCCTTTTTCCGCGCTTTTATAGATAGCATCAAGAAGTTCCATTACGATCACGCCTTCCTCTGCGGTAGCGAGATGCTGTTTTCCGGTAAGCAGGCAATCAATAAAATGATACATGGCGCCTTGTGTCACCGGAGCGGGGGAATGCAGTTTCATGTCGAACTGGCATCCTTCTTTTTCCAGATAAATTTCCGCTTCAAAGTCATACGTCTCGTTCCGGTTTCTTTGTACGAGACCGCCCTTGGTTCCGAACAGGCGTGTTTCCATCAATTCATGTTCCTTGATATTGGCTGCCCATGAAGCTTCGACCTGAAGTGTGGCACCATTGGCAAAACGGATTGTTCCAGCCGCGAGATCCTCCACGTCGAATACTTTCTTTTGTTCCTTTGCCAGTCGCGACGCTATCGGATTATAGGCGCAACCCATTACCCATACAGGCTTTGGGTAGTTCATTAGCCAGAGCGCGAGATCCAGTCGATGTACACCGAGGTCGATTAAAGGGCCACCGCCTGAAAGAGCTTTTTGGCCGAACCAGCCTCCGAACACAGGCATACCGCGCCGGCGATGCCAGACAGTACGTCCGAAATAGATATCGCCCAGGATTCCCTGTTCCACCTGTTTTTTCAATGCCTGTGATTGTTCCGTAAATCGATAAGAGAAGTTGATCATCAGGCGTTTCCTGGCTTTTTTAGCTGCAGTAAGCATTTGTCTGGCTTCCTTGGCATTCATGGCCATGGGTTTTTCGCATAACACATGACAGCCTGCTTCGAGTGCTGCGATTGTATAAGGTTTATGAAACTTATTGGGAGTGGCGATGCTGACCACGTCCAGTTTCTCTGATTGGATCATTTTTAACGCGTTTGAATAACGTCCGGCCACATTGTACTTGTCACCGGTTTTTTCCAGCCGATTCTTGTCTGGGTCGGCAATAGCAACAACTTTCGCGCCCGGATGAGATTGATATCCTTGCACATGTCCCTGTCCAATACCCAGTCCTATCACGCCTACACGTAATGTTTTCATGACGAATTCCTTATACCCGTTTTTTCATAAAGCTATAGTCAATTTTTCGTTTAGCGACATTCTCCAGCGCCTTTGGATTTACGTCATACCGGCCAGACGCCCAAGAAATATCAGAATCGCCATAAATCGCGATGATGGCAGGCGGGTGTATTCAACTTTTTATTTCATAAAAAGCTCTATTACGGGCACGGTAACGTTGGGTTTCTGAATAGGCAGGGTCAGGGTAATAGAATCCTTATATTTACTATCAGCCTCATTAGTTTGCCATGCATCTTTAGTTTCCATGGTGACTTCTGAGGCGTCGTTGAGAAGTTGAGCGTACTCGACCTTACCGGCAAAGCCATCCAGGAAGAGATGCCGGAACGGCCATGCGAATACGTGTACGTACAACCGTTTTGTTCCGGGATTATAAGTGAGTCGGCAATCATGCGGGCACTTGAACTGGGCAGGGGCCTGTGTACAGCCATATATTGAACGGGAGTGATTCTTCATCCATTTTGAGAATCCGGCCAATTGTTCCAGCGCGCGATAGTCGAATTCCCCGCGACCTGTTGGTCCGACATTGAGAAGTAAATTACCGCCCTTGCTGACGGTGTCGATGAGCATTTGTTATCCCACAGGCTGAAACCTTCATGGTGTTTACGTCATGATTACGCCGGTTTCCGTGCATCGGATTTATTATTCCAATTGTCTTGGCCGTGAATGAAAGTCCAGATGTAGTGAGATTTCTTCCGCTTCCACCGGTTTGATCAGGTAACCTTTAGCGCCTAATTTGAACATTTCGTCTATTACTTTCCGGTCGACAAAAGCTGTTAATAAAAGGACTTTAGTTTTCTGCGGAATATCGGCATTGCGCATGAACCAGATGCCGTCGTTTTCAGGCATCATATAATCGATCAAGGCGAAGTCATAATCACCTTGTTTAATCATTTGAACTCCCTGTTTAGCATTGTTCGCGCAATCGACGGTGTAAGTTAATTTTTCAAG
>JAQBFJ010000223.1:0-23933 GCA_032123435.1 Verrucomicrobiota bacterium | reverse complement strand
CACGTTTGTCACGGCAATGGTTTGTTAAAATGAAACCTCTTGCCGAGCCTGCAATTGAAGCGGTTAAAGATGGCAGGATCCAATTCGTGCCTGCTCGCTGGACGAAGGTATATCTGGAATGGATGGAGAACATAAGAGACTGGTGTATCTCAAGGCAAATTTGGTGGGGACATAGAATTCCTGTCTTCTATTGCCAATCATGCGATCATGAGTGGGCGGCACATGGCACTCCCGTAAAGTGCGTAAAGTGCAATTCAGATAAGATAATTCAGGATGAAGATGTGCTGGATACATGGTTCTCTTCCTGGTTGTGGCCGTTCAGTACGCTTGGCTGGCCTCAGGATAATGACGATTTGAAATTCTATTATCCAACACATGATCTTGTTACGGCTTCTGAAATCATTTTCTTCTGGGTGGCCAGAATGATAATGGCCGGACTCGAGTTCATGGGAGATGTGCCGTTCCGTCGTGTCTATATTCATGGAACCGTGCGTGACGATAGAGGTTTGAAAATGAGCAAGAGTCTGGGCAATTCAATCGACCCATTGACGATTATCGACGAATTCAGCGCCGATGCGCTGCGTTTCAGCCTGATGATGATAACAGCCACAGGTCAGGATGTTTATCTCTCAAACGATAAGTTTGAAATAGGCAGAAACTTCGGCACGAAATTATGGAATGCAGCTCGTTTCATGAAAATGCAGGAAGAAAAGGACAATAATGAAGAAAATGTTAACTGCAGATTAGACAGTCTGGACGTGAATCTGTTGAGCGCTGACGACAAGCATATGATCTATTGTCTTATGGATGCTATTTCAGGCGTGACTGACAATCTTGAAAAATACCGTTTTAACGATGCAGCCCATGTATTGTACGAATTTATGTGGCATCAGTTCTGCGACTGGTATCTTGAATACGCAAAAGACGCATTCAGTTGTGACGATAAGGCAAGGCGATTGCATACACTGAAAATCATGCACATCGCTTTTTCCAATGCGCTCCGTCTACTGCATCCCATTATGCCTTTTGTGACTGAAGAGTTGTGGCATGTTATGGGCTATTCCAAGAAACACAATGGGGAAGGGGAAGAATGTTCCTCCATTTTAAGAGAAGAGTGGCCTGAAACAGTTGATAAGGATGCTCTGGAAAAATTGGGTATTACAAAGGCAGTTGTGGATTATGTTGACAATAAACATGATCTTATTCGAGTCGGCCGGACTATGCGGGCCGATTACGGAATACAGTCTGCGAAGAAAATAGACTACCTTGTAAAACCTGATTCAGAAGATGCGTTAAAACAATTGACTGCGGATATGAGCATGATAAAAGCCCTGCTAAGAGCAGAAAATCTCGTTGTTGATTCTAATTTGGCACTGCATGGAAGTGTCGTGCCAAGCGGCGTTTGTAAACTGGGCACAATTTATATGCCCTTGACGGGATTGGTGGACATTGAGGCAGAGAAAAAGCGTTTGACCGCGCAGTTGGTTAAGACAACGGAAGATCTCGAGAAGGTTGCAAGCAAGCTGAGCAATATGGATTTCGTGAATAAGGCAAGCAAAGAAGCTGTATCCCGGCAGAAACAGCGAAAAGAGGAGCTTGTCGAAAAAACCGATAAAATCAAGAAGCTTCTCGAAACACTTTCACTTTCTTGAAAAAAACTTTCCCCTTGGATTTTTTTACGCCGTCCATGTGTCATGCAGCAGCCAAAACGGCTACAGTATTTCTAGCGCGGATACTGCAGGGATTGCTTGACAGAGACATAGCCCTGTGATAATTGCGCGCTTCATGTATGCAACGTCTGACAACAATATGTGTGAAAAAGAAGGACATGATCTTTCTCTTAAGTCTCCAGCGAAAATAAACATTTACCTTGAAGTGCTGGGGAAAAGGAAGAACGGATATCATGATATAAGGAGTCTGGTTGTGCCGGTGTCTTTATTTGATGTGGTAAATCTAAAGAACACTGAAAACGAGATAGAAACAATAGTCGAAAATGTCGGGGATATGATTCATGAGGTGGCATATTGGGATGGTTCCGATGAGAATCTGGCGACGGAAGCAGCGGTTCTGCTGAAGAAGGAAATTGATTATCGCGGCGGAGCGCGGATTTTTATCAAAAAAAATATTCCTGTTGGAGGGGGGCTGGGGGGAGGCAGTGCTGATGTTGCAGCTGTTCTTATAGGCCTCAATAAGCTTTGGAATGCTCGGCTGTCACTTGATGACTTAATGAAAATCGGAGCTCGGCTTGGGTCGGATATTCCCGCATTGGTGCATGGAGGCCCGGTCTGCGTGACCGGCTTAGGGGAGAAAGTGGTTGCTGCTGAATGGGAAATAACCTCAAAACGGCAGGAATGGTGGGTAGTTATCATAAATCCCGGATTCAGGGTGTCTACACGTGATATTTATTCAAGACATATCTCTTCCTTGACTTCTGACAAAATACCTTTTAATACTATTGTTTCCTCGCTGAAAAACGGGGATATAGACATGGTTGCCCGCGGGCTGTTCAATGACTTGCAGGAGGCCGTGTTTAAAAAGTACCCGTTGATAGCGATTATTGCAGAGGAACTTAAGAAAGCGGGCTCAATCGGGGCCTTGTTGTGCGGAAGTGGTGCTTCAGTTTTTGGTATAGCGCGTGATGAAGAAAGTGCGAACCGGATCGCCAAGAACGCGGCAAAGGCTCTTGGGTGTCCGGTGTTGAGCAAGGCTGCGAGGATATTGCCCGATGGTGTAACGGTAGCACACGGCCCTTTGGAGGCCTGAGTCTAGGTTCGAATCCTAGTCGGGCAACCAGATATTGGATGGTATATTTGTTATGATAATTTTTACAGGAAATTCAAACCCGGTGCTTGCCGGGCGTATCGCAGAATATCTAGGAGTCAATCTGGGCTTGGTGGAAATCAGTAGATTTCCTGATGGAGAAATAAAAGTTCAGTTCCATGAAAATATTCGAGGGAAAGATGTCTTTATTGTACAGTCGATATGCTCCCCCCCTAATGAAAACCTTATGGAACTGCTTATTATGATAGATGCCGCGAAAAGAGCGTCAGCAGACAGAATCACTGCCGTTCTGCCATTCTATGGATACGCCCGTCAGGACAGAAAGGACCAGCCGCGTGTTCCTATTACGGCAAAACTTGTTGCCAATCTGCTGGTGGCGGCTGGTGTGGATCGTATACTTGGAATGGACTTTCATGCACAGCAGATTCAGGGCTTTTTTGATATACCAGTGGATCATTTATATGCCATTCCGGTAATGGCGCGTTATATAAAAACAAAAAAAATAATCAAACCTGTTATCGTTTCACCAGATTCCGGTGGTGTCAAAATGGCCATTGGTTATGCCGAAATGCTTGGTGCTGGTATCGCGCTCGGCGCTAAATACCGGAAAGGCGTCAGCGAAGTTGAGGTAATGAATATCGTAGGCGAAGTAAAGGGACGTACCGCAATCATGGTTGATGATATTACTCTGACCGGCGGAACACTGTGCTCGGCATCAAAAGTGCTTAAAGAACAGGGCGCCAAAGATGTTTACGCGGTGGTTACACACGGGATGTTGACCGAAGAAGCTTGCCGACGACTTGAAGGGTCTGCGATAGATGAACTAATCATAACGGACAGTATCCCTCTTAAGTATACCGGAAGCTTTCCTGTAACCGTTCTTACGGTGGCTAATTTGTTGGGTGAAGCAATAAAACGTATTCACGAAAATGAGTCTGTTACGTCTTTGTTTAAATTGAGTTAGGAAGAATATGAATATGACAGAAGAAGGTGCTAAACTTGTTGTACAGTCGCGTAAAGGTCAGGGATCAGCTGATTCACGACGTCTGCGGCGTAAGGGACTGGTCCCAGGTGTGATAATGCAGGAAAATTCTGAGAGCAGGGCAATACAGGTTGTTTGCCATGATCTTGAGCAGGTATTGCATCATCATGCGAGTGAAAACGTAATGCTGGATCTGGATGTTGAAGGAAAAGGCATTGAAAAAGTGTTGCTGAGGGATATACAGCGCGATCCCTTGACCGATAATATTATACACGTTGATTTCAGCGTTGTTTCTATGACCAAGAAAATGCGTGTCAGGATTCCTGTTAAGCTGACCGGAGAACCGGTGGGGGTGTCTCAAAGCGGCGGCATTCTGGAACATTTGTTGCGGGAAGTTGAGGTGGAATGTCTGCCTGGCGACCTTGTAGAAGAAATAAAGGTGGATGTATCCAGTCTTGCGATAGGTGACAGCATTCAGGTAAAAGACCTGAATATAGGATCTCAATTCACGGTAATAACAGGGCAAGATGTGGGCGTGACTTCAGTTCAGGCTCCTCGTCTTGAAGAAGAAGAACAACCTGAGGCCGTTGCCGAAGAAGGCGCTGAACCTGAAGTTATCGGAAAGAAGGAAAAGGACGAAACTGAGGAAAAGACAGAAACAACGGAAAAGAAAGAAAAGAAGGAAGCCGAAAAGGGGGCTGAGAAAAAAGGAAAGGAATAGAGTGAAGGTTGTTGTCGGCCTGGGGAATCCCGGGAAAAGGTATCGGCAAACTCCGCACAATGTTGGATTCAATGTGGTTGACAGGATTGCCTGTGATTTAAATTGCGTTTTACGGAAAAGTTTTCGTTTCAAGGCTCGTATTGGCAATACAGTGATAGGAGAGGAAAGCGTCCTGCTTGTTAAACCCGAAACCTTCATGAATCTCAGCGGACGCGCGGTGGGGCAAATACTTAATTATCGAAAAAGTTTCCCTGCAGACATGATTGTGGTATTGGATGATGCAGATTTGGGGATCGGAACCCTGCGGATTAGAGCGCAAGGAAGTAGCGGCGGACATAAGGGGCTGGCATCAATAATTGAATGTGTCGGGAACGATGAATTCGCCAGGGTTCGTATAGGAATTGGTAGAAATCGTTCGGGCAAAGATCTGGTAGAACATGTATTGACGGCCTTTTCGGCTGAAGAAAAGAATTTGATTGATAAAGTGATCACAAGGGCAGAACAGGCAGTGTTATGTATATTGAATGAAGGGATCGAAGAGGCAATGAATAAATTTAATGGCTCTCTTCGGGATGTATAGGCAGGAAAACAA
The DNA here is from genome assembly GCA_032123435.1 of Verrucomicrobiota bacterium. Classification (GTDB taxonomy): domain Bacteria; phylum Verrucomicrobiota; class Kiritimatiellia; order UBA8416; family JAQBFJ01; genus JAQBFJ01. The sequence continues at coordinate 18,857 of JAQBFJ010000223.1, read as the reverse complement.
GAAAAAACTGTGGGAGAACAATATTGAAAGCGTATGAAGCTATGTTTATTTTTCCATCGATTCTAAATGAAGAGATGTTGAATAAGGCCTTACAGCGGATAAGCGACGAAATAACAAAGTTGAACGGGACGATAAAAGAAACGGAAATAAAAGGTAAACGTGTTTTTGCGCGTCCCATGAAAAAACAGCAGGAAGGTCAGTATGTTATAATGCAATTCGACATTGGTCCAGCCGATATTGCCAATCTTCTTGCTCGATTCAAACTTAATACTGATATTTTCAGAGTGCAAATAGTAACGGAATCTCGCGAAAAGAATAAAAAGGACGCGGTAAAAGAGGATTCCAGGGAGGTCCATAGTAATGGCTAGTTATAATAAAGTTATATTGCTTGGTAATTTGACAAAAGCCCCTGAAGTCCGGTATATTCCATCCGGTACGGCGGTCGCGGATCTGTCTCTGGCTGTTAATGAAGATTACAAGAATAAAGACGGCGAAAAAGTGGAAGCTGTTGTTTTTGTCGATGTTATTGTATGGGCAAAACAGGCGGAAGTATGCGGAGAATATCTGTCTAAGGGATCTCAAATACTGGTCGAAGGACGGTTACAGTTGGATAAATGGACTACCAAAGAAGGGGAAAATAGAAGTAAATTGCGAGTGCGGGCAAGTAGAGTACAATTTCTAGGTAGTCCTAAATCAAGTAGTGAAATGAAAGATATGCCGGATGATAAGGTAAGGCCCGCAGTGGAAGAGGAGCAGGGCCCGGAAGGTCCTTCTTCCGCAGATTCTTTGGCTGATGATGATAATCTGCCTTTCTAAAACAGGAGGTTTAAAAAACATGGCACGTCGTATGCAGAAGGATAATTCCAGACAGCGAACGCGAAGGGATCCTGAAATAACTGAAAAGAGGAAAACTCGTTCGCTTGCTGGCACAGTGAATATAGCGCCAAACGATTATGATTTGCTTCAGAGATTTGTGACTGAACATGGCAAAATCATGCCGGGCCGTTCAACATGTGTGACGGCGAAACAGCAAAGACAGATAAAAAAAGCCGTGCGTCGCGCAAGAGGCATGGGACTGTTGGCGTAGGAATCAGCCTGTTCTTGCCGCAGGAAGAATTGGTGAAAGCACTTTGTCTTTGAGGTTGAATAAATAAGGAAAGGTTCTAATTATGTCGACAGAAGTCTTGTTGATGGCTGATGTTAAGGATCTTGGTTCGGAGGGTGATATTGTAAATGTTGCCGACGGGTACGCGAGAAACTACCTGTTTCCAAAGAAAGTTGGTGCGCCGGTATCGTCCGCCACAAAAAAACAGTTGGAAAAAATCAGGAAAGACCGTGAGGCCGAACGGGTAGTCCATCTGGCTTCGGCCATGGAGTTGGCTAAGAAAATAGAAAAGGCTTCTTGCACCATAGCAGTCAAGGTTGGTGAAGATTCACAGCTCTATGGTTCGGTAACAACAACAGATATTGAGAAAGCATTAAAGGAACAGGGTGTGGAAATAGATAAAAACATGTTCCTGCTTGATCGGCCCATTAAAGAGTTGGGTGTGTTTGATGTTAAGATTGCGTTACATCCTGAAGTTGAAGCATCTGTTAAAGTGTGGGTTGTTGAGGAATAATCATCATGGCCACAGAATTTCCGTCTTCTCCGGCTGCAGCTAAAGCCGACAGAGTTCCTCCTTACAGTGAAGAAGCGGAAAAAGGGGTGCTTGGCTCCATTCTACTGGATTCGGTTAAAGTAATAGATCTTTGCCTTGAATCTCAACTTGCTCCGGAATCATTTTTTGTGCCAGCACATAGAACTATATTCCAGACTTTCATAGATATGTTGAGTCAAGGCATGGCCATTGATGTGCTAACGGTGGCCGAACGTCTGAAATCATCCAATAAACTTGATAGTATCGGAGGATCTGTATCTCTGGATAGGCTTATCGATTCCACGCCCACAGCCGCGCATGCGGAATATTATATTGATATTGTGCGTCAAAAACATCTTTTGCGTTCCATCGTTAACTGTTCCAGAGAAGCAGAATACCTTTGCTTTAATTCTGAAGAAAGCTCGGACGTTCTGCTGGGCAGGGTTGAACAGTCATTCCTGGACATTACTGAACGACAGCATGGTTTTGTTACACCATGGCCCATTGCGGTAAAACAGGCAATGGAACATGTTGAAAAAATACTGGATACAAAGCAAGGATTAAGCGGATTCTCAATTGGATTCAGAGATTTGGACAAGAAAATGCAGGGGTTCAGGCCTGGAGAAATGATTATTATCGCCGCGCGTCCGTCAATGGGGAAAACATCTCTCGCAATGAATATAGCAGAAAACGTGGCGCTGGGGAAACTGGATCCGGAGCATACTAAAAGGCCCGTTGGGATTTTCAGTCTTGAAATGTCACAGGAAGCGCTTGTTACAAGGATGCTGTGCTGTCATGCGGAAGTATCATCTTTTAAACTTACCAGCGGCTATGTGGCTCCAGCTGATCATGGAAAAATGATGCAGGCTGCATCTGTGTTGTCCAAAACAGCGATATACGTGGATGATACGGGTGGATTGGATGTCCTGGAACTAAGGGCCAGGGCCAGAAGAATGAAAAAGAAATATGGAGTTGAATTGATAATAATAGATTATCTGCAGATGCTGAATGCCAGGGAATATGCGAGACAAGGGCGCCAGATGGAGACGGCTTATATCTCCGGAAGCCTTAAGGCTATGGCAAAAGAACTGAAATTACCGGTTCTTGTTCTCAGCCAGTTAAGCCGCGCGCCGGAACAAAGAGATAAACTCGGCCAGCCGAAACTGTCGGATCTGAGAGATTCAGGCGCTATCGAGCAGGACGCGGATATTGTATGCCTCTTGCGGAGACCGTGTAAATATGCGGCCGATCAGGAATCCGAGGATAAAACACTTGCCGTGGTGGATGTGGCGAAACAACGCAACGGGCCAACCGGCGAAGTAAGGCTTGTTTTCGAGGAAGATTATGTCCGGTTTAAGGATAGAGCCCACGGTGTTGATTCCGTTGACGAAGTGGACCGCTTCCATGCCGATCCGGAGGAGGCGTAAGAATAACAATGGATCTCCGGCATAGTCGAACATTACTGCATTACGCATGTGCTTTTTCACTTTTCCTGATTTCATCGCTGGCACTGTCAGTCGTCCATGGCCAGACCACAATACCTATAGTAAAGGAAATACGCGTAAGAGACATTGGATCTGGCTCCATCAATGAGGAATTTGTGCTCTCACATGTAAGCACAAAGGCTGGATTTGAATTGGACAGATTTGCGCTTTCAAGAGACATAAAGACGATTCTTGATACAGGTTTTTTTTCATACGCTGGTGCGGAGCTTGAGCCCGTGGATGACGGGGTGATTCTTGTCTACGTTGTGGAGGGAAAGTTAAAGCTGGCCAATCCTGTTGAAGTTATTGGAGTCAGACATTTCAGCAAGTCAAAGATCCAAAAATTGATGGCTCTGAGAAAAGGTGATTTTATAGATGAGCAACTGGTGAATATCAACCTGAACAAGGTAAAGGAAAAGTATTTTGAACATTATTATTCAGATGTCAATGCGCAGGCGAAAATAGAAATAGTTGATCCGTCCAATGGCCTTGCTAATGTGATTCTTAAGATCGACGAGGGGAAACGGACGCGAATCAAAAGCGTGGATATTGTCGGTAATAAAAAAGTGCCGACAAGCGTTATTAGAAAGATTGTCAAACAACCGTCACGATGGAATCCTTTCAGGATCTTCTGGAAACGCAGGTATGACAACGCTGAATTTAAGGCCGCTCAGTCGGAGATCAGAAAAATATGCATTGATAATGGGTTGCTGGATGCCGTTGTGGAGCCGCTGCTGGTAACCGGGGATCCCGGCAGTGATCTGAAATTAACCGTCCGCCTGTCTGAAGGAGATCAGTACCGTATCGGAAATCTGGCATTGGAAGGAGTGTCAATATTCCCAGAGCAGGAATTAAAAAAGGTCATTACTGTTAAAACGGGTGATGTTGCATCAAAAAGTGCGATAGATAGATCGTCACAGGCTTTGAGAGATTATTATGGTGACCGTGGTTATATGAATACGGGCGTCCGGCTTGTTCTTGTTCCAGATAAATCAAAACAGACCATTGATGTCATGTTTTTATTAGCAGAAGGACAACTTGTAAAGATAAGGAATATCCGTATTCGCGGCAATACCCAGACAAGGGACAAGGTTATCAGGCGTGAAATAGTGGTTGATCCGGGCGATGTTTATAACGCCAGAAAAGTAAGAATAAGCGAGAGCAGGCTTAGAAATCTCGGATTCCTGTCAGAGATCCGTACTCATCCGGAAAATACCGCAGTTAATGATGTCAAAGATCTGGTGTTCGAAGTTGCGGAAAAGAGGTCAGGACAATTCATGCTTGGCGCCGGCTTTTCAAGCATTGATAACATAATGGGATTCGCGGAAATATCTCAGGGCAATTTTGACATAGCGAACTGGCCTGCATTTACCGGAGGCGGGCAAAAACTGAAATTAAGCGCGGAAATGGGGTCGAAACGAGAACAATATAATCTGTCTTTTGTCGAGCCATGGTTTATGGATAGACAACTCTCGTTTGGAGTTGATCTTTATAAGAGTTACAGGAAATACAGCAGTTACGAAATAAATAAAAAGGGCCTCGCGTTAACAATCACAAAGCCTCTTTCAGCTTTTGATCGAATAAGTTTTCAGTATGAATTGGAAAAAGTTAACGAGATGAAAGATACGAATGTTTATGTTTATGTCGATGTTGAAAGGGATGGCAGTGAAACGCTGAGCTTTGATGAGGATGACTTACTGAAAAGCTCCTTTAAGGTCTCTGTAACGCGTGATACGCGTGATAATCCTTTCGTTTCTACGCGTGGTACTCGCGCGAGTCTGTTCAGCTATGCTTCAGGCGGTCTCCTCGCGGGCGATGTCGATATATACGGGATGGGGACGCGAGTTAAGCATTACGTGCCCCTGTGGTTCAAGCACGTATTGAGTCTGCTGGTGAGATGTGAGGTGGTAGAGGCATACGGAGACGGCGGGCAGGTTCCATACGCGGAACGACTCTTTGTCGGAGGAGGTAATACGATACGCGGATATGATTATAGAGAAGTGGGGCCCAAAGCATACAGGATAGGAGATGATGAAAGCAGATACAGACCATATGGAGGGAAAAGTCTTGCTATGGCCAGCGCAGAATACAATATCCGGCTGGCCAGCAAAATGCGTTTTGCAGGATTTTATGATATTGGCAATGTGTGGTCAGAACCGTATGAGATGGATTTTGGGAAACTGGCTTCAAGTGCAGGCTTAGGAATAAGGCTCGATCTGCCGGGGTTCCCTGTTAGAGTTGATTACGCGTGGCCGTTAAAAAAAGATGACGATGTAACGAATCAGGATAAATGGGTTGTTTGGATAGGATACGATTACTGACGTAATATTAACCGTTGCTGATACTGGAGCTCTTATGAAGAGAAAATGGTTTCTTTCTGTTGTTGTTGCCGTCTTTGCGATGACCGCTTGGTGTGCGGACAGCAATATAGCAGTTGTAGACATGCTGCGTGTCATGAATTTTCATCCGGATATGAATTCCGATCGACTGGTACTGGAAAAACAAATTGAGGAATTTGATGCGGAACAGAACGAGATGATGACAGTCATCGAAGAACTTAAAAAGGAAATAAATGCGATTTTAGCTGAATCTCGGGATAAGACAGTTACAGAAGAAGTTCGTGTAAAAACAATGAAGCTCGCAGAGAAGAAGTTGGCTGATCTGAAAGAAAGAGAACAGGAAAAACAGCAAACTGCTGATATTCGGCAAAATCAGATTTCAGACCAAGGTCGACGTATGCGGCAGAAGCTTGAATCCAAGATTCGTGTTCTGGTTCATAAATATGCAAAAGAGAAGAACTTCAGTTTGGTTCTGGATTCATCTGGTATAGGCGGAAACGGGGTAAAGACAGTGGTCTACACTGAGGAAAAAATCGATATAACAGAGAACATTCTCAGGATAATTAGTCCATTGCGCCAAAAAAGTGATGAATAGTAAATAGAGTCTTTTAGTATTGATGAGTTGAAAGAATCGTGGATCTAGCTTATTGTCTTGTATTCTAGTTCGTTATTGAGTGGAGAACATGCCATGCCTATTACAGTTTCCGAAATAGCTGAGAAAATTAGCGGCGTCCTGGATGGAGACGGTTCAGTTTGTATTACGGGGGTGGCGGGTATTCTTGACGCGAAAGCGGGAGATATAACATTTCTGTCAAATCAGCGTTATGCATGGGCAATAGGTGAGACGAAAGCATCAGTGGTTATTGTTGATCGCGGCTGGACAGGCAAAAGTTCCTGCGCTGTTATTCGTGTTGAGAGTCCGGACTCAGCGTTTGTTCAGGTTGCTGGAATGTTTGCGCCGACTCCCGTCATGTATGCACCTGGTGTGCACAAAACGGCTGTTGTAGCCAATGATTTTGAATTGGAAAAGGATGTTAGCGTAGGGCCATGGTGTGTCCTGGAGCCGGGCGTTAAAATAGGGAGCGGCACTGTAATCTGCGCTGGTTGTTATGTTGGGCATGAAACCGTTATAGGTTGTGAATGCAAGTTCTATCCGCACGTAAGCATAAGAGAACGCTGTAAAATAGGAAGCCGGGTAGTAATACATAATGGGGTTGTTATCGGGAGTGATGGCTTTGGATATGTTCAGGATGGCAGGCTTTGGAAGAAAATTCCTCAGATCGGCGTTGTTGAAATAGGTGATGATGTTGAAATAGGCGCTAATACCACGATCGACAGGGCTAGATTCGGCAAAACTGTGATAGGAAATGGTGTAAAAATTGATAATCTGGTTCAGATTGCACACAATGTGAGAATAGGTGATAATACCGCTATGGCGGCTCAAGTAGGTATTGCCGGAAGTGCAACAATAGGCAGGAATGTTCAGTTCGGCGGGCAGGCCGGGGTTGCCGGTCACTTAAAAATAGGCGATAACGCGGTTATCGGCGGGAAATCCGGTGTTACAAAAGATGTTCCGCCCGCTTCCTTTGTGTCGGGATTTCCAGCTATGTCGCATGATAAAGCAACTAAGCGACATGCCGAAATGATGCGCCTGCCTGTATTAAGAAAACGAGTTACTGAAATTGAAAAACGTCTTGATGAAATTGAAAAAGCCGGGGAAAATACATGAGGGTTCTTGTTACTGGTGGAGCAGGTTATATCGGCAGTGTCACTGCTGAATTGCTCTTGAATTCAGGGCATGAAGTGTTTGTGTTCGATAATTTGGAACGTGGACACAGGCAAGCCGTGGACAAAAGATGTACTTTTGTAGAAGGCGATCTTCGCGACAGGAGCAAGATCGGTCAGACACTGGAGAATGTTAAGCCGGATGCTGTAATGCATTTTGCCGCTTATGCGCTCGTTCCTGAATCCATGAAACACCCGGAATTGTATTTTAACAATAATGTGGCCGGATGCATAAACCTGGCGGAAGCCATGTTGGAAGCAAATGTCCGGAAGATCGTGTTTTCTTCCACTTGTGCCACCTATGGTGAACCGGAACACATGCCGATAACGGAGGATACGGTCCAAAAACCTACTAACCCGTATGGTGAATCAAAACTGATCTGTGAAAAGATTTTCAAGTGGTATCACGAGATTCATGATACGCAAACGGTGTTTTTGCGCTACTTCAATGTGTGCGGCGCAACGGATAGATTCGGCGAAGACCATGACCCTGAAACGCATTTAATACCAATCGTACTGCAAGTGGCGTTGGGTAAGAGAAAAAGCATCAGTGTTTTCGGCGACGATTACAATACACCCGATGGAACTTGCCTGAGAGATTACATTCATGTGGTTGATCTTGCCCAGGCGCATATCCTGGCTTTGGAATCCGACCAGTCGGGTGCGTTTAATCTGGGCTATGGTTGTGGATATTCAGTAGCTGAAGTTATTGAAACAGCACGTAAGGTTACAGGACTGCCGATACCAGTGGAAAAGGGGCCGCGCCGGCCCGGAGATCCGCCCAGCCTTATAGCATCAGCAGAAAAAGCCAGGAAGATACTGGGATGGAAACCGGCTTTTCAGAGTTTGGGCAACATTGTTGAAAGCGCTTGGAACTGGCACAAAGCGCATCCAGACGGATATATTGGATAATAACGCCTTGAAAAGAGGATCCGTGTTGTGACAGAACAAGGTGACACACAGTTCAATGAATATGAACTGGAAGAAGAAATTGGTCGTCTTTTGACCGAGAAAAGACTGACTATTGCCGTGGCCGAATCATGCACGGGCGGTTTGGCTGGACACAGGATAACGTCAGTAAGCGGCAGTTCGGCATATTTTCTTGGAGGAGTTATTGTGTATTCGAATCAGATCAAAATGAAAGTACTGGGCGTAACACGTGAACTCTTGATGAAAGAAGGGGCTGTAAGCGAAGCGGTAGCACGACATATGGCACTGAGCGTTCGTGGAAGATTTGATGCTGATATAGGTCTTGGCATAACGGGAATAGCCGGTCCTTCCGGCGGTTCCACTGCAAAGCCGGTTGGCCTTGTGTTCATTGGGCTGGCGGATGGCAGGCATTGCCGGGTGGCAAGGTTCGATTTTTCAGGGCAAGATAGAACAAGAATAAAGGAATTGAGCGTTAAAAGCGCTCTGGAGATGGTAAGGGACTTTATGAAAAAGGAGGGAGTATAAAATGTCTAAGAAAGTTGCAGTAAGAACCAGGCCTGTAGAATTGGAGGCCGTACTTGCCCAGATCAGAAAAGAATTTGGGGATGGCGCAATAATGCGCATGGGCGAAACGGAGCTTAACAAGAAAATAGAAACCATTTCATCGGGTGCTTTTTCGCTTGATATAGCGCTTGGCGTGGGCGGCCTGCCGCGCGGCCGCATAGTAGAAGTATTCGGTCCGGAATCTTCAGGCAAAACAACACTAGCCCTTCATGTCATAGCAAGCGCGCAGAAAAATGGCGGATTGGCAGCGTTTATTGACGCTGAACATGCGATGGATCCTGGTTATACCAAGAAAATAGGCGTTAATATCGAAGATCTTCTTATTTCACAACCTGCTTCTGGGGAAGAAGCGTTGACCATTATGGAAACACTCATTAAAAGCAATGCCCTGGATGTGATCGTGCTCGATTCTGTTGCGGCACTTACGCCGCGCGCTGAACTTGATGGCGACATGGGGGCCTCTCACATGGGACTGCAGGCACGTCTTATGTCGCAGGCAATGAGGAAGTTGACAGCAGTTATTGCATCTTCCAGGACGCTGTGTATTTTTACCAATCAGATCCGCGAGAAAATCGGCGTAATGTTCGGTAATCCCGAAACAACACCGGGCGGCAGGGCATTGAAATTCTATTCATCATTAAGATTGAATATAAAAAGGACAGCTTCAATAAAAGACAGCGCGGGGACAGTTGTAGGCAACCGCACTGTGGTGAAAGTGGTGAAAAACAAGGTAGCGCCACCCTTTACTCAAGCTGAGTTTGATATACTTTTCGCGCAAGGTATTTCATGGGAAGGTTCCGTGCTGGATTCTGCCATACAACACGAAATAGTAACGAAACGCGGTTCATGGCTTTCATTCGGTGATAAGCAGATTGGCCAGGGCCATGAAGGGGCAAGGGTTTACCTCAAAGAGAATCCGGAAGTCACTGATGAGATCATCAAACAGGTCAAAGAAAAGATGCATATGAATTGAAAATGCGTTTAAGGACGAGGGAATGCCCCAGTGACTGCTGATGAACTCAAAGCCAAATACCTTTCTTTTTTCCAAAAGAAGGAACATGCCGTAATTTCCGGCAGTTCTCTTGTTCCGGAAAATGATCCGACCGTTCTGTTTACCACCGCAGGTATGCACCCGCTTGTGCCGTATCTTCTCGGGGAACCGCATCCGGCAGGAAAACGCATTTGTAACTGTCAGAAATGTATTCGAACCGGCGATATAGATGAAGTAGGAGATGTGTCGCATCTCACATTCTTTGAAATGCTCGGAAACTGGTCATTTGGTGATTACTTTAAAGAAGAAGCCATTGCATGGTCTTATGAATTCATTGTTTCCTCCGATTACCTTGGATTGGATCCGGACAGGCTGTCTGTAACGGTCTTTGAAGGGAACGAATATGCATCCAGAGATGAAGAATCTATCGCAATATGGAGAAAACAGGGAATTCCAATGGAACGTATATTCGCACTGCCAGCCAAGGATAATTGGTGGGGAATCCCCGGCGGCACGGGACCGTGTGGACCCGACACAGAGATGTTCATCAATACAGATCTGCCTGTATGCGGTTCTGATTGCCGGCCGGGCTGTTCCTGCGGCAAATACTTCGAGGTGTGGAACAATGTATTTATGCAATACCAGAAAACACGGGAAGGAAAATGTGTCCCTCTCAAACAAAAGAATGTGGATACAGGAATGGGCGTTGAACGTACGGCAGCAATGTTGCAGGGCAAACGGTCAGTGTTTGAAACAGAACTGTTCGTCCCTTTGATGAAAGTAATAGAAGATAAGTCAGGCCGTACCATAGGGAATGACGTTAAAACAAGCCAGGTGTTCCGAATACTTGCCGACCATATGCGTAGTTCGGTTTTTATACTTGGCGATGCACGAGGCATGGTTCCTGGAAACCTGGGGCAGGGGTATGTTCTGCGACGACTGATCAGACGTTCGGTAAGATACGCAAAGATGATCGGATTGGACGTTGGCTTCACAAGGTCCATCGCAGAGCGCGCGATCAAAATCTACAAACACGCTTATCCCGAGCTGGAATCAAATAAGGATCGTATTATAGATGAACTTGTCGGTGAAGAAGAGAAATTTGAAAAGACGTTGAATCGCGGCATTGTAGAACTCAACAAAGTGCTGGAGCAGATGAAAATGCATAATCAGAATGTTGTTCCAGGACGTGTTGCTTTCAGGCTTTACGATACCTGCGGATTCCCCCTTGAATTTACCGAGGAACTATGCGCTGAATGCGGGGTCAAGGTGGATAAGGATGGTTTCGACAAGGCGTTTAATAAACACAAGGAAGTATCCAGACAGGGAGCGGACAAAGCATTCAAAGGAGGATTGGCTGACAGCTCTATTGTCACGGTGCGCCTGCATACGGCAACACATCTTCTTCATAAGAGCTTGCAAATGGTCCTGGGCGATCACGTTCAGCAAAAAGGTTCAAATATAACACCGGACCGTCTTCGTTTTGACTTTTCTCACCATGAAAAAATGACACCTGAAGAAATACAAAAAGTGGAAAACCTCGTGAATGATGTCATAGTACGCGACCTGCCGGTTTCAATGGAAACAATGACCCTCGAAGAGGCAAGGAGTAAAGGCGCTACGGCGCTGTTCGGGGGGAAATACGAAGAGATGGTTAAAGTTTATACAATAGGCGATTTCTCCCAAGAAGTGTGTGGTGGGCCACATGTCAAACGCACCAGGGAATTGGGGCAATTTAAAATAATCAAAGAAGAATCATCAAGCGCTGGCACAAGAAGAATCAGGGCGATTCTGACAGCTTGATAAAAGCTTGCCTGGTGGGGTCGCGCGTAAAAAATGAACTTAATGTCCATGGAAATGATCTGTTCGGCCTGCGGTGCGGATACGCTGGTGAGATGCGAAGCTCGATACGATGGCTTCAAAAAAACGGGAGAATACTTCGTATGCGTGTCGTGCGGACATGAATATTCAAACGCTAGTGAGGTACCGTTCAAAGTGAAGGAAAAAGAACCGGCCGTTTTTACGGATGATGATCGTCCCGTTAAGATAAACATTTTCGATGAGAGTGAAAAAAAACAAAATTGTCGTTATTGTGAACATTATATCAAAAACCCTTTTACACAACGTTGTGGGTTGAATTGCCGGGAAGTGGAAGCTACCGGTTGGTGTGATAAATTTCATGCCGCAAAGGATACAAAGAAAGACAATGGAAAGAAAAACAGTAATTCAGAAATTGAGGCGTAAATATAAACGGATTTACGCGGGAATGGCGCTTTCTGTGGTTTTTGCGCTGTTGGCCTCAACGGAAGCACGTGGTCAGAATATTTTTCATTACGAGAAGCCAATGCCGCTAGCTGGAAAAGATATTCCGGGTCCAGCCTTGCGCGCGGCAGATTACGCCGCTTACTACGCATTCCAATTCGGGCCTGGTTCGAACGATGTCCTGTACCTGGTGTTTGATTGCGAAAGAAAATATGGACGTCATGATATCATGTTCCTTTATAGCCCCGAACATGAATTATACAGCAATGCGGTTCTATGCAGAGGGTCATACTCGAAATCAAGAAAAATTGAGTTCAGAAAATTCAATCTGCATGCAAAGTTTGACAAAATTGAAGTGGACTATAATATTAAATTGAGCCTTAAGACAATGTGGGAAAAAGGAAGGTTGAACCTTGATTCCGAGATCATATGCAGAGTCCGAAACCTGGCTAACGGCGATAAATGTTCCTTCGAACTTTATGGTTCACATAGACCCGTGATGCTCGCTTTTCGTAAAATAGAGGTCGAGCCAATCCTGAAGAAACCGACCCTGCATGTGTCATGGGATTACCGGAGCGATCCGCCTCACGTGAGGGGCCGCATCAAGATGGGGAAATTCGGGTTTTTACCCGATTCAGGCCTTTCTTCGCGTGCTAAAGTTGTTATTTCCTCGGATGTAAGAAAATCACAGACGAGAAAAGTGGTGAAAATCGAAACCGATGAGGCCAAGGTTGATTTTATATGTAAACCACCCAGAAAGCTGAGAAATGCCAGGGCGTATACCGCTGAAGTCAAAGTCGATTTAACGCCGTTTTTCGGAATACTTATGGATGATGTAACGACAGTATTGCGGTGATCAGGGGCAGACAGGCTAATACACGCGTGACATGTTGTCATGTTACATGCATAATCAATGGATAAGTTGGTGTGTTCATGATCAAATTTGAATTAGAATATTATACAACAGGCAGGCAATGTTGGCGTCGAACAGCGGCGTGTTTGGCGTTATTATTTGCTGTTGTGTGTTGTGGCGCCGGTCCCAGCATTGGAGATAATGCGCCTGAACTGGTTTGCGATGAGCCCGTATATGATTTCGGCATACTTAATAATACAGTCTGCTTTGAACATGTATTTGTATTGTGGAACAGGGGGTCTGCTCCGCTGGAAATCCAGCATGTAAAATCATGCTGTGGCGTTTCTGCGCAATTGACCGGGAATAAGAATGTGCCGCCTGGAAGAAATACTGCTATTTCAGTGAAATTTCCCCTTGATAAGCAATCCGGCAAATGCAGAAAGATAATGCACGTAAGATCAAATGACCCGGATAAACCGATATATAGATTGTCTTTCGTAGGGCAGGTGACGGCCCTGCTGGATGTTAATCCAAGATCACTCAATTTCGGCTGTCCGTCGGCTGATTCCATTATTGAACATGTGGTAACAATGAGCGCTGATATAAACAACGCATTTTCTATAACAAATGTGATCTGCGCGGTCTCGAATATCGCTGTTTCGTACAGGAGTCTGGCGTCTAATGTGAGCGAAGTGGCCGTTAAGACCGTTCCACCCATGCAGAGCGGCTTTATGCATGGTGCGCTGTTGGCGCTTACTGATAACGCAAGATTCCCGTCGATAACGATTGATCTGAATATTACTGTGTCGGAAGACATCCTCTTTGTTCCGGAAAGCATATCTGTAAAACAGCAGGAAGGAACAAATACAGTCTATAGTTTTATCATGCGTTCAAGAAGCGGGAGTAATTTTCAGATTGTTAATATCGAAACACCGTTACCGGATATTAAGTACAGTGTTACGCGGATTAATGATTATACGTACAGATGTGATTTTCATAATATGAAATCTTCTATGGATATTCACGGAAAGTATATGGTCGTTTCTACTGATAAAAAAGGGGCCAGTCTTATCATGGTTCCTGTTTATGTGTATCCTTCCGTTACAGAGCAATGATAAGACAACAATTGCTGAAAATGGAAAAGAACAGCAGTCAGCCATGAAACAACGTAATACATTTTATCTCAGACTGTTTCTGTACGCGTGGATCATGCTTCTTTTACCGCTGGGTGTGATGGCACAGGGCATTCCCCGTGTCACCATAGATTTTTTCTATACATCTGGTTGTTCCGATTGCAGGCAGGTTGATGAAGAAATACTGCCTGAACTTAAGGAGCGTTTCGAGGGTTTCTATGATCTGAACCATTACAATCTCATTAATTACAGTAACATTCTTGTTATGATTGCATATCAAAATGCTCTTAATATAACGGAAAGCGAGTCCGTATGCATGGTGGTTGATTATAAACATGTGTTCAACGGATTATTGGCAATAAAAGAAGGACTGTTCAAATGCGTCAACGACTGTATCGCGGCCGGACTGGCGCCCGGCCGGCGTGAGCCTGAACCGATTCTCGTGGATGGACATATCAATGAAAACATCGCGAATGTCAAAATGCGAACGTTCACCGTTTGGACTATAATTACCGCCGGTCTGATCGATGGAATTAATCCGTGCTCTTTTTCAACTATAATATTCTTCATGAGCCTTCTCGCTGTATTCAAGGTAAAAGGCAGGTCTTTTATGTTGCTGGGTGTTTCGTTCTGCCTGGCATCTTTCTTGACTTATCTGGCTATTGGATTTGGTCTATTGCATCTGATTTACATGTTTGAGGGATTTGCAAAAGTAAGAGTCGGGATGGAAATCACTGTTATGATTGCACTTGGTATTCTGGCGTACTTGTCTTTTCGCGACGCGTACAATTACAGGAAAACCGGTAAGACAAGTGATATCATACTGCAGATGCCGAATGCCGTGAAAAAAGGAATACACGGCGCGATGCGAAAAGGTTTGAATTTGGGAAGCATAATGGCAGGCGGTGTTTCCGCAGGAATTTGTGTTACAGTCATGGAAAGCGTTTGTACTGGTCAAATGTACGTCCCCGTACTTGTGATAGTGATCAGCAAGGGCGGCTCCCAAATGCGGGCCTTATTATATCTTCTGCTCTATAATCTGATGTTTATCGTGCCGCTTACAACCGTATTTATCGTTACGTATTTCGGAACAAACACGACCTTGCTGATTGAGTGGAGCAAAAAGAATATGACGGTGAGCAAGGTGTTGATGGGCATCTTTTTTATTATCATGGCTGTTCTTGTTGTATTGCTCTGAGTAACAACCATTGTTATCTTCCCGACGCCGCATATCTGTGGCGGAAGGGCACGGCAGCACCGAAAGGGATTTGTCGATCCCGATTTGGATTCAGGGAGAAGGCAGTGCCAACCAAACGTGGAGGCACGGGAAGCATCCAAATCGAAATCGGGATCGCTATCGTGATCCAGTTTTCGTACCGCCACACTTCATGCTTGAACATTGGATATTGAAATACTTTCTTCTTGTCCTTCATGGTAAACCTTTCCATCATCCAGTTAATCCTGTCAAAACTTTCCCTTTCCCCCACTTGTCCTTCTGCCCTGCGGCGATTTTTCGTCGCACCAGCCATTCATTCAAAGTGTGCCATTATGGCTTTAAATCACATTTAACAGTTGCGCCATTATGGCTCACCCGGTTTTGCGTTAGTTGTGGAACATGCTGGAATGCAATAAGATAGATAAATGTTGTTCTGTGGCATGAGATATGCTCAAGATAAAGAAGGGATTCCAGGAAGGAGCAGTAAATGGATATAAACAAATTAACACAAAAAGCGCAGGAAGCATTGCAGGCGGCTCATGTTAAGGCTGTACGATATGGCCATCAGGAAGTGGATGGGGAGCATCTTTTGCTCTGTCTGCTGGAACAGGAAAACGGACTGGTAGCCCGATTAGTGGAGGGGGCCGGAGGCGTTGTTTCGGTTGTAAAAGCCCGGCTTGAGGAGGAGCTTGACAGGCGGCCGCATTTGAGCGGAGGAAATTCGGAGGCAGCCAAGCTTTATATTACGAACAGGCTGAACCGTCTTTTGGTCAAAGCCGGTGATGAGGCTAAGAATCTTAAAGATGAATATATTTCGGTAGAGCACATATTTCTCGCGTTTGTTGAAGAAGGTGGTGATACTTTTGCCGGAAAAATTCTCAGTGAATATGGTATTGACAAAAAGGCAGCGTTTCAAAAACTAAAGGCTATGCGCGGCAATCAAAGAGTTACGTCTGATAATCCGGAGGAAGTTTATGAAGCATTGCAGAAATATGGCGTTGATTTAGTTAAGTTGGCTAAAGATGGAAAATTGGATCCGGTAATCGGGCGCGATTCTGAAATACGCAGTATTGTCAGGATATTGTCGCGTAAGACGAAGAACAATCCGGTGCTCATCGGTGATCCCGGTGTCGGCAAGACGGCGATTGTTGAGGGGCTGGCCCATAGAATCGTACGCGGTGACGTGCCGGAAGGTCTGAAAGATCACACTATTTTCGCTTTGGATATGACCGCGCTTATGGCAGGCGCAAAATTCAGGGGTGAATTTGAGGAGCGGCTGAAGGCTGTATTAACGGAGATAAAGGCTTCAAACGGCAGGGTGATACTGTTTATTGATGAGCTCCATACCATAGTCGGGGCCGGCAAAACCGAAGGTTCGTCTGATGCCGGAAACATGCTGAAGCCGATGCTTGCCCGCGGTGAGCTTCACTGTATAGGCGCGACCACGCTTGATGAATACCGGAAATATATTGAAAAAGATGCCGCTCTCGAAAGGCGTTTTCAGCCCGTGTTGATAGACGCACCTTCTGTAGAGGACACGATATCAATATTACGCGGACTTAAAGAACGGTTTGAGGTGCATCACGGTGTGCGTATTCAGGATGCCGCGCTTGTTGCCGCGGCTATGCTTTCGGACCGCTATATAAGCGACAGGTTCCTGCCCGACAAGGCCATAGATTTGATGGATGAAGCATGTGCTTCCATTCGTACGGAAATTGATTCAATGCCCGCTGAACTGGACGAAATCATGCGAAAAGTGCTTCGGCTTGAAATAGAAGAAATGGCTTTGAAGAAAGAATCGGACAAAACAAGCAAGGAAAGATGCGAAGCGCTTCGCAAAGAACTGGCGGATTTGAAAGCCGAAGCTGATGCCATGAAACTGCAATGGGAATCCGAGAAGAAGAACATTGCCCAAGTTCGTGAATTGCGTGAAAAACTCGAAAAAGCCCGGCATGAGAGTCAGGAAGCCGAACGCGGTTATGATCTTGACCGGCTTGCCAAACTGCGGCATGGCGTTATTCCTCAAATGGAAAAAGAACTTTCCGTTTTTGAGGCTCAGACCAAAGAAAAGAAGGGGACAGCAGTTTTACTGCGCGAGGAGGTTACTGAGGAGGAAATAGCGGAGGTTGTTTCCCGTTGGGCCGGTATTCCCCTGACGAGACTACTGGAGGGGGAGCGCGAGAAACTGATCAAGCTCCCGCAGGTTCTCCATGAGCGTGTCATAGGTCAGGATGAGGCGGTACAGGCTGTATCTGATGCTGTTTTGAGGGCCAGGGCTGGAATAAGCGCGCCTGAACGGCCGATCGGTTCATTTATTTTCCTTGGCCCCACTGGCGTGGGCAAAACAGAACTGGCCAAAACCTTAGCGACGGCTTTGTTTGATACGGAGGAAAATTTTGTGCGCATAGACATGAGCGAATACATGGAAAAGCATTCCGTGTCCCGTCTTGTCGGTGCGCCGCCGGGATACATTGGTTACGAGGAGGGCGGCCAATTGACTGAAGCTGTGCGCCGCAAACCGTATAGCGTTGTTCTGCTCGATGAAATAGAGAAAGCACATCATGATGTGTTTAACATCCTTCTTCAGATTCTGGAGGATGGGCGGCTTACTGATTCGCACGGGCGGACAGTGAATTTCAAGAATACCATAGTCATAATGACCAGCAATATAGGGTCACCGCGCCTGCTGGCCGGTATTGATTCAAAAGGGCGGATCAGCGATGAAGTCCGCAATCAGGTTATGGAGGAATTGAGGGCTAATTTCCGTCCCGAATTCCTGAATCGTGTTGATGAAATAGTGCTTTTCAAGACGCTGGCAAAAGATGAAATAGGCAGTGTTATTGATTTACAGATGAGCCATCTGAAAAAACGGTTTGCGGGTCAGGGCATAAGCATTGAATTGACCGATCGCGCGAGGAAGATGATTGCTGATATGGGGTATGATCCGGTTTACGGCGCCCGGCCTCTGAAAAGAGTGATTCAGCGTGAAGTTGAGACGCAGGCGGCGCGTAAAATTATTTCCGGCGAGATTTCAGACGGATCCAAAATCAAGGTTGACGCCGTGGACGGGCGTATTGTGATCAAATAACAATACTGTTTTTCTGTCGTTCCTTACCGCTTCAACCGCGGAAGAAGCGCGTCGAAATACTAGCGCACATTATTCGTGAAGGATCTACTGCGAGCGTGTATCTTACACCACCTCAATGACTTGCCTCGGAACCCGATTTCGACGTGTCTCGGCTTCGTCCTCAATGCCTTGGCCTTGATTGGCCTGAACTCGTGAAATAAGCGGGCTAGTTGTTTGATATGCCGTGAATGTGGAACATGTTGGTGTACTGGAAAAAGTGTTCAAAACAGTCTTTGAGCGAAAGGTCGGCCATGACGATGTGACCCGTATCAAGGTATATTGAAAGGTCGTAATGTGCTTCATTTGGAAGGAAGGATGCTGAGTAATTCGAGAATATCACTCCATGTTTCAGCTCCTTGTTCAATGAGTTTACGCGCCTTGACTGTTGCTTCCCGGCGAGGTGTGTAATCCCGTTCTGATGTTTTGTCCATGATGAACACTTTCGTTCCGCGTGACATTGCATATTCGGCCAGATCAAGGTTGATTACATTGCCGGTTCCGAATGGAACTCCGCATACGACAACCGCGTCAGCGGC
>JAQBFJ010000222.1:0-3387 GCA_032123435.1 Verrucomicrobiota bacterium | reverse complement strand
ACTGAATGTTTCCTTGCTTACAAACGCTGTTACCTTATTCGACAATTTGTCTTTTTCTTCATCGGAAATCTGTACGCCGGTAACAATAACAACGGGCACGTTTTCTGTTCCAGGATTCTTCCTGATAAAATTCAGTACATCCCATCCACTGCTGTGCGGTATGAGCAAATCCAGAAAAATCAGGTCAAACTTTTCCGTACCTATTATTTCCTGCGCTTTTCTGCCATCAACGGCAATACTTGCTTCCGCATCATGTTTTTCGGCTATTGTCTTTATTACAGAACTTACAACCTGATCATCATCAACGATCAGCACTTTTTTCTTCGCTTGTTTCATTCACTCTCCTGTTCTATTTATCATCAAATTCCGATGCCACTTCAGCAACAACCCAGCATAACTCATCTCTTGTCACCGGTTTGCTGACAACCAGGTCAACACCGGCTGGGCGATCCTGTTTTTCCGACATGATATATCCAAACCCGGTCAGCATGATTATCGGCACGTTTGGCGCCATTTTCTTGATTTCCTGCGCCACCATGTCCCCATTCATATCCGGCATTGCTCGATCGGTTATGACCATATCAAAATTACCGTTTCGGAATTTTTCTATGCCGGGCTGTCCTGCTTCCGCTATTTCCACGGTATGTTTGTCTGTCTCCAGACAGCGTTTTACAATATTATACGATCGCGGGTCATCATCAATCACAAGAATCTTCATTGGGCGACCAGGTGAAACTGCTTGCGGAATGGCCGGGGCCTTTTGTTCTCCGGCATCAGATTGTTTCAAAGGCAGACAAATTGAAACAGTAGTACCTTTCCCCAATTTACCTGTCCTGAGCGAAGTCGCAGGGCTTTGTATCTTTATAGTACCATTATGATGGTAAATAATACCTGCGGCTACGGCCAGCCCCATACCTGTGCTATGCTTATCCTTCGTTGAAAAAAACGGTTCGAGACACTGCTTCTGCATATCCTCGGACATACCCGTTCCGGTATCACTTATTTCCACAACAATCTGCTCTACATCAACATAAGTACGAATTGTGATGGTTCCCCCGTCAGGCATGGCATCAATAGAGTTAAGAATAATGCCGATAAAAACATCGCGCAGTTGAAGAGCATCCGCTTTTATTACGGGAATGCGCCCGAACTCCTGTAAAACCTGTATGACTTTTCCTCTAGCGCTCATTTCGGCTTTCCATCGTGGTTCCAGTATCAAAACAGATTCTTTGATAACATTGTTGAGATCAACCTCGGCCGATGTGAGTCCTCTTTCGAACTGTGAAAACTTGCTCAGGTTGCCAACGATTCGTCTGGCCTCAGAAACAGCGGTATTTATATTTTGCAGGGACGTAACCAAATCTTTTTCATTACTCCGCATTTTCCTGTCCTGGAGAAGCAATTGGCTTAGCGCAACAATGGGCATAAGCGCGTTGTTTAAATTGTGTGAGATGCCGCCGGCCATGCCGGCAAGAGCGCTAAGTCTTTCATGATGAATGACTTGATCTTGCATATCTTTTAGTTTAACGAGTGAATCAGAAAGTTCTTTTCTGCTTTTCAGTATCTCCTCTTCCGCTTTCTTGCGCTTGCTGATATCACGCGCTATACCTACCGTTCCAACGACATTGCCGGATACATCTACTATTGGTGATTTTATTGTTTCAAGCCAGATCATGTTATTTTTTGCATCCACAATGCTTTCTTCGATAACAGCCTGCTGTCTGCTGGCCATAACTTTCTTGTCATCTTCCTTGAATTTTCCGGCCTTTTCCGTTCCAAAACAAACCTCACAGGTGTGATTTACCAGATATTCTGGATCCATGCCAACCGCGCTACCAAATGCTTTGTTGGCCGCGATAAAGTTGGAGTCAACATCCTTGAGCCAGGCCATATCAGGAATATTGTTGATAAAAGAACCAAGTTCGGTATTTTTTTTCTGCAGTTCCTTTGTTCTTTCCTTCACTTTCTTTTCTAATTCCTTAGAAAATAACTGCTGCTTCTCGTGCTTCACATTAAGTTCTTTAATAATCGTATCTATGGACTCAGCTATACTTTCTATTTCAGGCCCATCACATATTGACAATTTCTGGTTCAAATCACCGCGCGCAACCGCCTGGAGATGTCTTTTGAATTGGGAAAGCGACCTGAAGATTCCTTTCATGATCCTGAACCCGGCAAACGCAAGGACCACGTTAATTGCTATAACAAGTACTATATTCTCCCGGGTCACTATATTCGGCATCAAGTAAGCCAGAATAAAATATCCAAATGTCAGCATGGGGATAATAGACATTAGAGCACAAGCCACTGACAATTGATTACGCCAGCTCGTTTTGCTCAGTGACGAAAAGGATTCTGTATTCTTTTCCATAAAAAGAGAACATTCTGTCCTGTTATATCTATAGGATCATACACCTGAATTCTACCCCCCAAAGCCCCTTAAACACTAGAACATTCCACATTTTTTTAATAACACTGCAAATTTTCCAGGTTTTATAATTGTGCAATTCACAAATAATGGTTATAGTGCATACTGATGGCCAACATGCTTGTAATATTACAGCTCAGATTGTTCAAAGCTGCACAGGGAATAATGCTTACAGCGGCTATGTTGTTCTTTACATGTAACCCAGCAGCCCTGCGGGCCGATGACACGGATTGGATCACAGAACACGTTGTGACCAAGACAACGGAAACAACAGACCGTAATGATGAAGGTGAAATTACCGGCATAAGGACCGTTACGGAAACCCGTGTCTCCGTCGTTCGGAAAGTAACCGAAACTCAACAGCAGGACAGTGAAGGCTTTTTGCGCCTTGTTGGTCGAACCACGGAGATCTCCGAGACCAAAGGGGGCAGGATAACAATCGTGGAAGCGCTTGTCGGTGAGGATAAGGAACTGACTGTTACCGCCATAACCACATATGTTAAGACACCCTCTAAAGATGTCACCACATATGACACACGAAACAGTGATGGTGAAATGGTTCTTTCAAAAAGAGTAACGAACAGCCGTGATCCTTCCGGCAGTGTAACTACCACCGTCGAAACACCGGACAAAGACGGTCGGCTCGTAGTCAAACAGACCACCACACAGCAGGAAACAAGCCAAAACTAACCCGCATCCTGGCCATTTCAATATCCAATAGTCAATCCGTCAGTGGACGTACAAGGACGGGACATGAATTCTCAATCCCGATTTCGATTTGGACGTTCTCTTTGCCGTTACCCACTTTATAAACCCAGTTTCTTGAGCTTGGGTTCTATTGTCAGTTTGCAATAAGGCTTGTTGGAATTGTTGTTATAGTAATTCTCGTGATATTGCTCAGCTTCATAGAATGTCCGGGCCGGTTCTATTTCTGTCACAATTGCTCTGTCATATTTTCC
>JAQBFJ010000221.1:0-3362 GCA_032123435.1 Verrucomicrobiota bacterium | reverse complement strand
ATCCTCAGGGCAAAGAAAAGGGATAACAAGCAAATGGAGAAGTATTTGCGCGTAGCCGCGCAAAACTCTCATTTGAACGTGTTGGCCTGAGAAAGGATTGAGATCATGAACACCGAGAATGCAATCAAGGGAGCCATCTGGTTCTTCATCATCATCGTGGTCGGGGCGCTACTGTCCGCCGTTCTCGGTGGTGCATTCGGCGCCACCGTCGCGCTCATCTCCCCGGAGTTCGTGCAAGGGCTCTTTGGGCGCGAAGCCGGTCAGTCCGTCGTTCGTTACTCATTCGCGGTCGGCATGATCTGGGGCATCTTCATCGGCGCGGCCGTCTCCGGCTTCGCCTGCTTCCTCGCGGCAATCATCAAGATTCTGAGGATCAGGTTCGAGTTCAAGAAGGACAAAGAGGCCAACAAGACAAATGCATGATATTTGTCGCTACGCGCCAAAATCATGATTTGCGACGTTGGATTTGAGAAACAATATGAAGTTGCGCTATATTTTCATGTTTGCCTCATTGTTGCTGATATGCAGTTGCACAGGAGAACGTCGATTTAGAGATGTCTTTATTTCAGTTGAATCAAGCAATGTGTTCAAAATACAAAGTGAATTATACGACAGCAACACAATCAGTAACAAACTGAGTGATGTAGCCAAAAAGAACCCTGGCCGCATTGCCATTCATTTTCAATGTGACGCTCAGCAGCCATTCACAATCTTAAACAAGATCTTTGATCCAGCGACACGACTGGGCGTTTGGCGATACACTTTAAGACTTTCTCCTGAAACACCACCCGCAGATTGTTCTCGCCCTGCCCCTGATCCAAGCGGAGGAAGAGTTTATAATTATACAATACGGGTTTATCCCAACCACTTATCCATCAACGGCACGAACTCAACATTAGCCCAAATCAACACATCTCTGCGGAGCACAGGGAACAATTACGTAACCGTAATTCCAAAAGAAGATGTGAATGTTAAACGAATGTATGACACCCTTCGTTCATGCGAAACAAACTGCAAAGTGTTAGGCGTATACATGATCGATTACGAAATGGAAAATATCAATTAATGGATCATTAGAATCCAACAAAGCACTCAAGGCGACTCCTTGACCCGCCGCTGGCGGGTCGTCGTCGCACCTTAGTGCAGACGTTGTGGGAATGAGATAAAGTGAATGAAATGCCAATCATAGGTGTCATCTTCTTTGCCCTCGGAGTCCTTATGGCCGTCTTTCACCGCCCTGTTGGAATCGGGTTCTGCAGGCTCGGCAAGAGTATCTGGAGCAAGACGGATGTGCCCATCGCGAGAGACATGGCCAAAGAGATGATCAAACTGTATGACGAGAAGAAAGCCCCAAGGATCATGCTGCTCCTTGGAATCGTGTTTGCAGTGCAAGGGATCGCTCTCTGGTTCCTGCCCAGGTTCACACAATGAAGGAATCCCACAACCAATGAATGCAGGCTACAAATCGACCGCGCGATTTGAGCCTGATTCACACGTTCGCTGAGAGATGATGAAGAGACTGACAATCCTGATGTCTTGCGTTCTCGCCTCGGGTTGCGCGACGCATCCGCTTCAGTTCTCGTCTGAACCGCAGGGCGCAACCGTGTCTCTTCGGCAAGCCGGTCGCTGGGTTCCCAAGGGAACGACGCCGTGCGAAGTCGAAATGAACTGGCGGTACGCCGACGACCGCGCTCTCGTTTCCTTCCCCAGCGGACCCCAGCAGGAAATCGACCTGTGCCCCACGTACGCTCGTGGCCGACGAATCCTCGGCCACGGTCTCCTCATCACTGGCTTCATCGCCATAGACATTGCGTCATTCGGCTCTGGCTCACTTCCTTGGGCTCTCGGTGGAGCCGGGACAATAGGCACAGGTTTCTGGACTCTCGACGGATCGTATGAATACATGAACTCAACCTTTCATGTGGACTTGAAGGAAACAGGACAGCGAACAACCGATTCCACTTTATCAACTGAAGGCGCGCCTTCAGTTGAAAAGTGAATCGAAGCGTTGGCACTAAGCCCCACAACATCCCGATCCCGTGCCATCGAATTTCCCGTCTTTTGTGAAGTAAAAGTCACGATTCATCTTTGGGTGGTCATCCCCTTTTTGGCCGCCGGTTAGTGACTCAACGTGCAAAACATCGAGCTTCTTCCCAACTTCAATCTTGAATCTCAGCCCACTCACTTTGTCGTCGATCTTCCATCCGTCATTGATCTGCATTGTCTTTCCTCCTATTTTGTGCCAACAATTGAGTCGAGCATATCGACGCTATCGCGCCGAATGCTCACTCAGAACGTTGTCTGAAGAGGAGAATTGATGCTGACACTTTCAGAGCTGGTCCTTGGGTTAGTGCTCCACGGCTTGCCATTCCTGATCATCATCCTATCTGCGGGAATCTATGCTGCGAGGCACAAGAGTATCCTTTGGGGCCTCGTCGCCGTCGGTTGCATCGGAATCGCAACTCGGACGATCTGGTCCTTCTTTGCTCCGACCTTGGCGCGAACTCACACGGTGCAGGAGTTCGCAGACATCAATCGACTTGTTGCAATTTGCAGACTTGCTGGTTGGTACATTCTGAGCATTGCTCTTGCCATCGTGCTTGTTCAGAAACGTAGGACACCAGACAACAAGCGGGTGGAGCTTATCGGCACTGATCGCGCCGAAAGCTCACCCTGAACGTTGTGGCCTAAGAATATGAAGAAGACTCATCCATACTGGATTGCACGGGGCGTTGCGGTAGCGTCAGCTGCAATCGTTGCAGGCATCACTGTATGGGATCCTATTTGGATCGTGCGCGGTTCATTCCGACCCGTTTTGCTCCAATGTGCAGGAGGCGTTGGCATCGTAGCCTTGCTGCTCATGCCAGACCGTGTTATTGCCTCCTCGCAAGTGCGATACCGTCTGACGCAGGCAATAGCCCTTGTGTGTATGGCGACAGTTATTAACCAAATGAATTGGCAGGGACTCATTGCTCCGGTTTTTGCCTTGGATGCCTGCCGACATAGATTCAAGATGAAAGAAAGAATCAGAGAGGTGGCCCGGCTGGCCACAACAACCGATTCCACTTTATCAACTGAAGGCGCGCCTTCAGTTGAAAAGTGAATCGACGCGTTGGCTGCAAAGGAGAGAATATGAAATCGACTAGCATCATCTTCGCGATCCTCACGCTCGCGGTGCTGACCGTATCGCTGACGGCGTCTGCCCGACAAGTCGAGAACTGGTCCTACGAACGTCTTTTCAGAGAATCCGACCTTGTTGTGATAGCGCAACCGGTCAAATCGGCCTATTGCGTTATTCATATCCTGTTTCCGGTAAATGGTGCGCCGTGATTACCCCGATTATCTGCCCATGTTCCGGTTAC
>JAQBFJ010000220.1:0-2645 GCA_032123435.1 Verrucomicrobiota bacterium | reverse complement strand
GGCCATCCTGGCCGAAATTGCCGATTCCTGGGAATCCCTGCCGCGGATGATCCCGGAACAGATCGGATATGGCGCGGGAGCGCGGGACAATGAAAACCTTCCCAATGTGCTGCGGGTGATTGCAGGATCTGCGTGTTTGTGCGGCAAAGACCGGGTATGGGTGATAGAAACCAGCATTGATGACATGAATCCGGAAATCTTTTCCTTTTTAATGGACCGCCTGTTTGATGATTTACAACTGGATGCATTATTTCCCTTTCTCCCCGATAATTAACAAAACATTACGCTTCTTTATAATATAAAGAAATAACCCAAATATCTTATTTCGCGTTTTGCAGCAAGTCAATGAATAACTGTAAAAAAACGAAAATCTTTTCTATCCTTGCAAACCCATGGAGGAACAGATCCTCCGGCCAGCTATTACAGCGGTTCAGAACACTGCAGATACGTGGCAAAGGATGGTGAAACTGTATAAATATTTTGCGAACCTTCGGCGGCAAGACGCACGGCCGGCGGCATGCCGGTGCATCGACAAGAGAAAACCTGATACACGTCGGACAAGCGCCTGAACCATTTGTTTACCTGCATTCATTTCATTGCTTTCACGCATTGCCGCCTTTGGAAATCAGGTTGACAATCGGGCAAATGGTGATAACGTTGCTTCCAACAATCAGGAGGATCCGCCCGTATGGTAAAGACTGAATCTTTCAAGCAACAAATTGAAGCCGTGCGTTCAATTACCGAAGAACAGGATCAATGGCGGCGACAGTGTCTCAATCTTATTGCCAGCGAACAGGTGCTGAGCAATAAGGCCCGGTCGCTGATGGGCTCAGACTTCTGCCACCGCTACGCCGAAGGCCACCCCGGTGAACGTTATTACCAGGGAACAGAGAAAATTGACGCCATCGAAAGCGAGGTAAAGATCCAAATAAAAGCTCTCTTCAACTGCCTGCACACCGAGGTCAGGCCTATATCGGGAACAAACGCTAACGAAGCCGTTTTCAGCCGCTACATCAAACCCGGTGATATTGTGCTCGTAAACTCCGTTCCCGCGGGCGGTCACATCAGTCACCAGCACACCGGAATAGTCGGAAAATATACCAACAACGTGATACCCTTGCCGATGACCAAAGACGGTTATCATACCGATGTCGACAAGACAAAGGACCTGATCAACACCACTCGTCCCTGCATGGTGGTGTTCGGCAAAAGCCTTTTCCTGTTTACGGAACCTGTTAAAGAAATATTTGAAGTATGTGGAAAAACAGGCACGCGCATCGTCTACGATGGCGCGCATGTGCTAGGCCTTATTGCCGGCAAGCAGTTCCAAGATCCTCTTGCGGAAGGCGCCCACCTCGTCTGCGGCAGCACCCACAAGACTTTCCCCGGACCCCAGCGCGGGATGATACTCAGCAACATGAACTGGCAGGAATGGCGGCATATAGACAAAGGCGCGTTCCCTGGTTCCAGCAGTAATCATCACCTTGATACCTTGCCACCATTACTGGTTACTACTTACGAAATGCTCGCGTTCGGCAAGGAATACGCAGCGCACGTCATCGCCAACGCCAAGGAACTTGCCGCCCGACTTGACGAGCGTGGATTCAATGTACAGGCAAAAGAATTTGGATACACAGAGAGTCACCAAATCGCCGTGGACGTGGCACGTTACGGTGGCGGCAGTGCCGTCAGCTCACGTCTCAATTCCAATAACATTATACTCAACATGAATCTTCTCCCTCACGAGAAGTTATCGCATCATGATGAGCCTGCCGGAATCCGTATCGGAGTGCAGGAGATGACGCGGTTTGGCATGGAAAAACAGGAAATGGCTCATATCGCGGAATTGATTTACGATTGCGTGGTAAAAGAAATGAACGTTCTTGATGAAGTACGGAAAATGCGTGCTGATTACCAGAACGTCCAGTACAGCTTTGACGAGGAATGATGTTTCCTGTAATGGTTATGGACAAGTTTCCTTTGGCGGCAGGAAGACAATTTTAAGGCGAACTGAGCCTGACAATCAGCATCATATGTAGAGGTGATCCGCCTTCGCTTAAAGCTACGGCGCGACACAGCCGAGTGAGCGATGGTGTCCGCCCGGCCCATGAAGGGCGTGCGAGATCTCGTCCAACGCATGCGTTGGACGGACGGCACAAGGATTAATGAAGTTGTTTGTATATGTTCTTTATAGCAAGAAAAGACACAAGTCTTACGTGGGATGTTCACACGATGTAGATGCCAGGCTGGCAGAACACAATGCTGGTAAAGTTAGATCTACAAGAGGCGGTGCCCCGTGGATAGTGGTGTATACTGAGAAAAGTAATGATTATTCGGATGCTCGAAAGAGAAAAAGCTACTATAAAAGTAACGCAGGACGCCGCAAGCTAAAACAAATTTTTGGAAATTTGACTACGGAGAGGTGACCGAGTGGCCGATGGTGCGGCACTGGAAATGCCGTGTACCGCAAGGTACCGCGGGTTCGAATCCCGCCCTCTCCGCCATAAAGAACAAGACCAGCTTCTGCTGGTCCGTTTTTTTGGCCGGAAGGGCGTGGACCGAGAACCCGCGAAGCGGGTTTAACTCGAAGCGCCGAGGGTAGGCGCTGAGAGAGGCTAGAGCAAAGCGACAGCCCCGAAGGGCAA
>JAQBFJ010000219.1:0-12584 GCA_032123435.1 Verrucomicrobiota bacterium | reverse complement strand
CCGTGAAGGGGATAGCGGACAAACCAAGAAGCTTTTTTGATAAGATGGTTGAGTTCGCGCAGTCGATAGGCGCGAAAGGATTGGCATATTTGGTATGGGGGGAAGGTGGTCAGGTGAAAGGGCCTATAGCCAAGTTTCTTGCAGAAAATGATTTTCAGGAATTGTCTGAACGGTGCGGCATGAAGGATGGTGATGTTCTATTTTTTGTCAGTGACCAGGAGAAGGAGGCATGCAGGATTGCCGGAGAAGTCCGGGTCAAGCTTGCTCGTGATCTTGACATGGTTGAAAAAGACGTGTTTCGATTCTGTTGGGTTGTCGACTTTCCGATGTATGAACGTGATGACACTGGTGCGATAGTCTTTTCGCATAATCCTTTTTCGATGCCGCAGGGCGGGCTTGAAGCATTAGAGCGGGATGATCCATTGTCTGTGGCGGCGTATCAGTATGACATTGTCTGCAACGGGGTGGAGTTGTCGAGTGGTGCGGTAAGAAATCACAAGCCTGAGATAATGTATAAAGCCTTTGAAATAGCTGGTTATTCGCGTGAAGATGTGGAGGAAAGATTTTCATTCATGCTCAATGCTTTCAGGTTTGGCGC
This sequence comes from Verrucomicrobiota bacterium, assembly GCA_032123435.1. Taxonomy (GTDB): domain Bacteria; phylum Verrucomicrobiota; class Kiritimatiellia; order UBA8416; family JAQBFJ01; genus JAQBFJ01. Next base: position 11,986 of record JAQBFJ010000219.1, on the reverse strand, counting down.
TCCGCCGCATGGTGGAATTGCGCCTGGCATTGATCGGATTGTGATGCTTCTGGCTGGAGAATCAAATATTCGCGAAGTAATTGCGTTTCCCATGAACCAGCGGGCGCAGGATCTGATGATGAACGCGCCGTCGGAAGTGTCTGTCAAGCAATTGCGCGAACTGCACATTAAGCTTGATTTACCTGCAGAGAAGAAGACATGAACCGGCATTTCAGTGCAGAACGATATCTGTAATATTTTGCTCCTGTTCGGTTCGGGTTATCATGTCCTTGATGCGTATTTTGCCGGAAGCCACATCATCTGGTCCAACATAAATGGCTTTGTTAAAACCGCCTTTATTGGCGCGCGAAAAGAAGGTTTTAGCACTTTCACTATGTGTAGCCAGGTCTACTGGTGAGGATGTGCTTCTTATTGCCGCAGTTATTGTCATTGCGGTTGACCGTTGTTCATCTTCCATATAGCCGATAGCGAGAGTGGGGCTGGTTGTATTTACCTGAATCTTATTTTTGTTTTCCATTAATTCGGATACTACAACGTCGCCGAATCCGAGTCCAACGCCTGAGGCGGGTTGGCCGCCCACATCTTTAAGCAGATTATCGTAGCGGCCGCCGCCGAAAATAGCGCGGAATTCCTTCATGGTATCGAATGCCTCAAAGACGATTCCCGTATAATAGGCAAGCCCTCGCACAACGGCTATATCGAATTTCATAACATCGGCAAGATTGTAAGAGGAGAGGAGTGCCATAAAAAGATTTATATTCTGAATGGATGGTGTTTGTTTACCCAGGATATCAGCAGCGTCGTTGAGAGAAGAAACGGTGAGCAGGTTGAATATTTTAGAGATATTGTTTTTATCCACGGCTGATTCGGTGAGCATTTCCGAGATTTCGGCATCACTGATTTTTCCGTGTTTATCAAGAGCGAGGAATGCGTTTTGATGATATTGTTGTTCTACACCGAGAGAAGTAAGGAGATCGCTGAGAAGAGCTCTACTGCTGAAATGCACCTGGAAATCGGCTTTATTGAAGCCCAGTGAGAAAAGGGCTTCTATTCCTGCGGCTACAACTTCGGCTTCTGCTGAAGCGGATTCTTCGCCTATGATGTCCATATTCCATTGATAATGTTCCCTTTTGCGGCCGCGTGACATTCGTTCGTAACGGAAGCATTGAGCGATGGTGAACCATTTCAGAGGAAAAGTAAGAGATCCTTGTTTAGCGGCGATCATGCGGGCGAGGGTAGGGGTCATTTCAGGGCGCAATGCCAGTTCCCGGCCGCTTTTGTCCGTGAAGGAGTAGATTTGTTCAACGATTTCTTCGCCTGCCTTACGTTTCAGCAGGTCAAGTGATTCCACAACACAGGAATCGTATTGGGCAAAGCCGAACATGCGCGCGGTATTCATCCATGCTTCGAAGATGGTGTTTCTGACAGCCATATCTTCGGGGTAGAAATCTCTCATACCGCGGGGTGCGTTCAAATTATTTTTTTGTGATCCCATTGTTTTTCAGAGAGTTGATGTGGTTTTTGCCGACAATGAAACCGGCAAATCAGCTCTTTAAAATGAGAGCTTTCATTTTTTTGCCTGGTTTAAATTTTGCGGTTTTACGCGCCGGTATTTGAACAACGTTTTCGGGTTTATTGGGGTTTCGGCCTATACGTGCCTGACGCAGGTGAACTTCGAAAACTCCGAAATCGCGGAACTCTATATGTTGGCCCTTGATTAAAGCATCCGTAATGTAATCAAGCGTTTTCTGGATTACTGTTTGCACGTCTTCCTGAATTATTCCTGTTTCCTTTGATATTCTGACAACCAAGTCTCTTTTTGTCATGGAGTCTCCTTTTTTCATAGTTAATATGATTTTGCGAAAATTACTCTGCGTGGACTTGTGGCGCCGCAAACAACGCACTTTCCGGTTTCAGTTGTTTTCTCATCAAGCGGCATGCATCGTATGGAAACGGAAATGTCGTTATTGACTTTCTTTTCACAATTCTCTCCTTCGCACCAGTGTGAGGACGCGAAGCCGCCGCGAGCGTCCGGTTTATCCGGGTTGTCTGATGAGAAAAAGGACTGAAAATCCTGCCATGTATCAATTTCATGTGTATTGTCGGCCAGGAATGTTTTTGCACGTTCATAGAGGGTGCTTTGAATTTCATCGAGAAGCCCTGAGGCATTGGCGATGAATGTATCGATCGTTTCACTGTACTTATCGCGTGGGCCAGCGTCACGGCGAGCGACGAATACTGAGCTTTTCTGGATATCACGCATGCCTATTTCCAGGCGAATGGGTATACCTTTCTTTGTCCATTCCCATCCCAATTCGCCTGCGTTCATGTCACGGGCATCAACAATTACTTCAATGGGTTTATCCATGTATTTCTGAGCACGCAGTCTGGCGGCAAGGTTGTTGCAGTATTCGAGTATTTGATTTTTGTCGTTATCACTGCGGATAATGGGCAGGATAACAACGTGTTTAGGAGCCAGGCGTGGCGGGATTATTACTCCATTATCGTCGCCATGCACCATTATTATGCCACCGATCAAGCGGGTTGAAACGCCCCATGAAGTTGTCCACGCGTATTCACGCGTTCCTTCACGTGTCTGATACATTATTTCTGATGATTTAGCGAAATTTTGTCCTAGAAAATGGCTTGTACCGGATTGGAGGGCTTTGCGGTCCTGCATCATGGCTTCTATGGAGAAGGTATTGACTGCGCCGGGGAATCGTTCGCCGGGCGTTTTTTCACCGGTGATTACCGGCATAGCCATGTAATCTTCTGCGAACTTTTTATAAACGCCAAGGATTGTCAATGATTCTTTCCATGCTTCTTCCCGTGTTTCGTGCACGGTATGGCCTTCTTGCCATAGAAATTCCGTAGTTCGCAGGAATGTGCGCGGTCGCATTTCCCATCGGACGACGTTCGCCCATTGATTGATAAGAATGGGGAGATCTCTATAGCTTTGAACCCACTTAGCGTATGACGCTCCTATTATTGTTTCGGATGTTGGTCTAATGACAAGAGGTTCTTCGAGTTTACCTGCAGGAACGAGGCCGCCATCGGGTCCGGCTTCCAGTCTATGGTGGGTTACTACTGCGCATTCTTTGGCGAAGCCTTCCACATGTTTAGCTTCCTTTTCCAGGTAACTGAGTGGTATAAAAAGGGGGAAATACGCGTTGACGTGCCCGGTATCCTTGAACATTGTATCGAGTACGGATCGTATATTTTCCCATAGAGCATAGCCCCATGGTTTGATTACCATACATCCGCGCACTGGGCTTGTTTCGGCCATGTCCGCGTGACGGACTACCTGTTGATACCATTCAGGATAATCCTCGGCACGGGTTGGTGTTATTGCTGTTGTGTTCTTTCCGCTCACGTCCTGCTCCATTTGTTTTTGCGTAGTTCACACCATATCAATGACTTATGCAAGAAAAAATGATCATAAAAATATCGGCAGATTTCCTGGGCAGTGTTTCCTGATGGGGAGTAATAGAAGGGCACCCGTGTGGCTGGAGCCGCGCATCTGCCGCGTTCTGGACTGGCGCAATGTTCGGGTTAATTGCAAAGAATGGTTTTTAAGAACTAAGAAAAGGGTTGCCATGCCCTTTATTCGTATCTGACCGTGACGCGATTATAATTAAGGCTGTTGGTGGACATAGACGTGTTGGTATGAGACATGGTTGAACCTGTGCCGGAAAGATAGGTTTTATTTTTGACATTGGACCATGTCGAGAGATTGGAGGAAGAAATTACAGTGTAGAATCGATCAGCATAGCTTTGCCATGAGAGGGTAGAACAATCGTTTGACAGCGTGGCGGCGTAATCCTGTATGGAAAAAAAGTGCTGAATATTTGTCGGGTTTGTTCCGGCGATATACTCGTTCAGATTGATAATGCCGTCATTATCAGCATCATCGTTTCCTGACCATGTATTGGTATTGCTGAAGAAGGTTATTTCCCATGAATCGTCGATGCCGTCGTTGTCCTCGTCCGTAGCTGTAGAGTAATAAACTCTGAAATTCAGCATTATGCTTTGTGTGGTTCCGGAAACGGCTGTGGAGTCGCTGGCATCCAGGATGCGCGCGATCCCGGCTGACCAGAACTCTGTATGGAGACTGTTGCCGTCATTATCCGTATAGCGTATTTCTATTATAAGACCGTCCACTGTATTGTAAGGAAAAGGTGTGTCAAAAAAGAGCATGTTCCAATCGTTGGTGCGCCATTGCAGGTGGAGCGTGGAATTTGAATAAACCTGGACGGGTGTATTGCCGTCGTAATTAGAGGCGAATGTAGATGTCAGGGCGCCAAGAGACGTGTGGCAAAGCTCTATGACAACGTTAGAGAATGTGCCTTCACTGCTTCCGTCGGCGGGGCAGAAGAATGATATTCCAAAAATGCGCGCCCCGCCTGGTATAGGATTCAATTCGTTTGATAGGGCCATGATCTGGAACCGGCGATCGGGCCCGTATGCTGTCATACTTTTACCGGCAAATGGTCGTGCGTATGGACTCGCTAACGGATTAAACATCTCGATGTTGTGTGCGTATGAGATGAGAGCGACTGTAAGGAGTATAGCGGTTATGGCTGCTCGCAGGATGTGTTTAGATGCGAAAAGCGTATTTCTTGACACAATTGCTTTCCTTAAATGAGCGTGAATTAAAATCTTAATTTAATTAAAAAACCGGAATAATTTTACCATTTAGCTTTGGTTTTGTCAACTCAGCTTGCCGGAGTTATCTGTTGTTTTGGGCGTAAATTCGATGATATCGCCTTTTTCAGGGTCATTTGCTGTCATTATGGCTTCGAGATATTCGCCGGTCCATCCTTTCGCGGTGCCGTATTGATTTATGTGTTCGATCAATACGGAAACAGTTTTTCCTATGAACTTTTCCGCAAAAGTTTTCCGTTTCATTTTGCCCAGATTGATCAGGCGGTTTGATCTCGATTTCTTGTCGTGGTGTTTTATCTGGTCTGGCATGGATGCGGCCGGCGTGAATGGGCGTTTACTGTACGGGAAGACATGCAGATTGCTGAAGGGCATATTTAAGACAGCTTCAAAGGTATTTTCGAATGCGCGCTCTGTTTCTCCGGGAAAACCGGTTATTATATCGGTACCCAGTCCGAGCAGAGGTATTGTTGTAACCGCGTAATCCACGAGTGCGCGGAACTGTGCGATGGTATAGCGTCTGCCCATAGCGGTCAGGATGTTATCGTCGCCGCTTTGCATGGGCAGATGCAGGTAGCGGCATAACTTATCTGATTGTGCCATGTATTCGATAACCGCGCGGTTATCGGCGGAGAATTCGATGGAGCTGAGTCTTATTCTGCTGATGTTTTTTATAGCTTCTATTTTTTCCAGGAGATGAACGAGGTGTTTTTTATCATTGGCGAAGCATCCAAGATTGGCGCCTGTCAGAACGACTTCCTTATAGCCGCGGTCGGCGAGCGTTTGGATTTCATTCATTATTTCCGCGATGGATCTACTGACTGGTTTGCCGCGAGTATGGGGTACGACGCAATATGCGCAATTGAAATTGCATCCATCCTGAATTCTAATAGAGGCGCGTGTAGTTTCGAAATGAGGTATTACTTGAGAAGCGTGAGTGCCAATATTTTTATGGCGGCTGATATTGGAGACTAGTTCCGGGAGTCGGAATTTGTCTTCACGGTGGATCACCAGGTCGGCGCCGGACGATTTCATGAGCTCGTTGCCGTGCAATTCAGTGGAGCAGCCTGTTAGTATTACAAAAGTATTATTTTGTGAATTCTTAGCAGATCGCGCGTACTGGAGGGATTTTCGTTCGGCGTTTGCTGTTATGGCGCAACTATGGATAACGCAGATGTCGCAAGGCGTTCCAAACGGCACGGCCGTATAACCGGCTGATATGAATTGGGCTGTCATGCAGGCTGTTTCTGCCTGATTCAGGCGGCAGCCAACGGTCTTGAACGATACCCGTTTCATTAATCGACGATTGCTCCCGTGCAGGCATTTTGGACTATCTGAGAGTATCTTTTGAGCCAACCTGTATTGATTTTAGGGGGTGGCGGTGTTAGTTGGGCACGCCGGAGTTCGATTTCATTCTGGCTGATATCCGCTTCGAGGCGGTGTTCAATGATATCAATTGAGATTACATCATCATTTTTCAATAATCCTATGAGTCCGCCCTCGGCGGCTTCGGGAGAAACGTGACCTATGCAGGCTCCGCGGGTTCCGCCGGAGAATCTTCCATCTGTTATGAGCGCGACTTGGTCGCCCAATCCCTGTCCCATGATGTATGATGTTGGTGCCAGCATTTCCTGCATGCCGGGTCCGCCTTTGGGGCCTTCGTATCGTATTACAACGACGTGGCCTGGTTTGACCATACCTGCGAGAATTCCGCTGCAAGCTTCTTCCTGTGAGTTAAAGATTATTGCACGGCCTTTGAATTTCAGCATATTGGGTGACACGCCGGCTTTTTTCACTACGGCTCCCTGTTCGGCCAGGTTCCCCCATAGAATCATGAGACCGCCGTCCTGTGAGTACGCGTTATTTAAAGTTCGAATTACGGCATCATCCTTCACTTTGGCTCTGGCGTAGTTTTTTTGTATTGTTTTGCCTGTCACGGTAATACAGTTATTATGTATCAAGCCCTTTATTTCAGAGATACGTTTCAGTATGGCGCTGATTCCGCCAGCGCGGTCGACGTCTTCCATGTGATATTCCGAAGAGGGCGCTACTTTACATATATTGGGGCATAGTTTTGAGATATCATTTATTCTGATCAGGTCATAGCTGCATCCAGCTTCATGCGCTATGGCGAGGGCGTGCAGGACGGTATTGGTGCTTCCGCCCATGGCCATATCCACGGCGAATGCATTATCGAGTGACTGGGGTGTAACTATATCGCGCGGCAACGGACTGTTTGCGAGCGCCATTTCAACGATGCGTTTAGCTGCTTGTCGGTATATCTTTTTTCTGGCTGGATTAATTGCCAGGACGGTACCGTTTCCGGGCAGTGCTATTCCCATTGCTTCGCACAGGCAGTTCATGGAATTGGCGGTGAACATGCCTGAACACGATCCACATCCGGGACACGCGTATTTTTCGACTGTTTCCAATTCGTTGTCTGTTATATTTCCCTTCTTATGTGCGGCTACGCTTTCGAAAACGCTTATTAAGTCAAGTGTTCTTCCGTCCGGTGTTTTACCTGCGGCCATAGGGCCGCCGCTGACCATAATTGTGGGTATATTACAGCGGAGTGCGCCCATCAGCATGCCTGGCACTATTTTGTCGCAATTAGGGATGCAGATGAGGGCGTCGAAGCAATGAGCTTTTATCATTGACTCGACGCAGTCGGCGATGAGTTCACGGCTTGGCAGTGAATACTTCATGCCCATATGGCCCATTGCGATGCCGTCGCATATACCTATGGTATTAAATTCAATAGGTGTGCCGCCTGCTTTGCGCACATGGCTTTTTATATAGCGACTTACCTTATCCAGGTGAACGTGACCTGGAATTATTTCGGTGAACGAATTACAGATTCCGATAAGGGGTTTGTTTATATCTTCCGAAGACAGGCCTGTAGCTCTGAGCAGGCTCCTGTGAGGCGCGCGTTCCCATCCTGTCTTGATTTGGTCGCTGTTCATGATGTTCCTTTCTTTGCGGCTATCATGTTTTTTTCGATAGATGCTTTATCTTTGAGAAGATCCGGCATTAATGATAAGACTGGCTGATAATACCACGATAGGCGGAAAAGGGAAGGCGAAATTACCCGGAAGCGGATTGTAAGCTGTGTTGAGAAATGAAGATCGACTGTTTGGACGGGATTGCGGCCGGATTGAGTGAATAGCTCCTTTTATACATAGTTTTTTACAGTGCTTTGCAAAAGATAGATAAGGGAACTTTTATCTGTACTTTTCTTTCTTTTCTTTGGTAGCTTGCTGTTTATTCCGGGAAGATTGAAGTGGCGTAAAATGTTGAGGGTATAGATGTGAGAACGATGATAATAGTGATAATGTGTTTTGCCTGTTTGCTGTTTGTTTCATGCAGGCGGTATGATTATCGCACGGTTACCATAAGCGTGCCTGAAATGAAGGATATGGTTTCCGCGGAAAAGATAGAAAAAGCCCTTTCGGTGGTTCCTGGAATACAATCAGAAAAGACGGGTGTTAATATCGTCGATCAGACTGTTACTGTTACATATGATAGTCTTGTAACCGCGTTAAAGAACATCGAGTTTGTTATTGCAGGAGAAGGTTATGGCGCGTTTGCTCTTACAAAGGATGGACGTCCTGCGCGAGGTGTGCCCGCGAATGCTGTTAGTACGCCATAGCAGTTTTACAGCGTGCAAGAAAGTAGTTACGGCATAGTTCGTTCCTGTTGCCCTGCGTGCCGGTGGTTAATGCTGATTTTGTTTCATATTGATGAATGCCCTGATTGATCAATTTCTTGATTACGTATCGCTGGAACGTGGTTTGAGCAAGAACACGCGTGATGCTTATTCTGCCGATCTGGAACATTTCTGGAAATATCTTTCACTTAATCGCATTAAATCCTTCAACCATGTTTCGAGGAAGCAGATGCTTGATTATTTAATATCAGAAAAAGAAAGAGGGCTGAGCGTTAATTCCATTTCGAGACGGCTTGTGGCGATAAAGGTGTTTTTCAGTTATCTTCAGCGTGAAGGCATGCTTGCCAGGAATGTTACAGAGGCGATGGATTCGCCGAAACTGTGGAAGGTCCTTCCTGGCATTTTGTCCATAAAGGAAGTTGACAGGATACTGGAGGCGCCGGCGGGCAGCGACAGGATTTCGATACGAGATAAAGCCATGTTGGAGTTATTATATGCTACAGGGTTGAGGGTATCGGAAATTGCGGAACTGAAGACAGGTGATATTCATTTTGATTCCGGTTACATCAGATGCATGGGTAAAGGCAATAAGGAGCGTGTTGTTCCGTTTGGAAAGAAAGCAAGTGTATATCTGGATCGATATTTAAAAGAGGCCAGGTCGGAGTTCCTGATGGGGTCTCGCGGCAGGAAGAAAGTTTCCGGCAAAACAGGCGTGCAGGATTATCGTGTGTTTCTTACATATCGCGGTCTAAAGTTTTCAAGAAAGGGGATTTGGAAGCTGATAAAAAATTACAGCAAGCGTGCTGGCATAACGAAACGTGTCTCACCCCATACGTTGAGGCATTCTTTTGCCAGTCATTTGCTTGCTAACGGCGCTCCTTTGCGGGTGATACAGGAGATGCTGGGTCATGCTGATATTGGGACGACGCAGATATACACACATGTGGATCAAGGGCGATTAAGGTCGGTTCATGCTCAATTTCATCCAAGAGCGTGACTATGGAGGCAAGATCATGCGGTTAAGAAAAAATCTTTACAAGGAACTGGAAGGCAGACTTGGGTACGCGTTCAAGAAGAAGAATCTGCTGGATATGGCTTTGACGCACCGCTCGTTCAGGTTCGAAAATGAAGAAGTGAACAATGACAATCAGCAGTTGGAATTTCTTGGAGATGCTGCTCTAAGTCTGACTGCTGCTGATTATCTTTACAGGAACATGGTGAACGAAAGAGAGGGTGTTCTGACCTCTTTCAGGAGTCAGATGACCAGCGGCAAGGCATTGACGATGCTTGCCAAGGAAATTAACCTTGGCCGGTATATGAAAATGGGGAAGGGTGAAGAACGGTCCGGGGGCGGGATGCGCGCTTCCAATCTTGAAGACGCGTTGGAGTCGATTCTAGGTGCGGCATATCTTGATGGCGGGTTAAAGGCTGTTCAGAAAATATTCAAACATCTATTTGTGCCTACTTTTGCCGGGTTAAAGGATGTATGGGAAGGTAATCCGAAAGGGAAGCTCCAGGAATACGCTCAGCGCCGCTGGAAGAAGAGTCCACAATACCGCATTATAAGCCGCAGTGGTCCGCCTCATAATACTGTTTTCAAGGTGGAAACGGTTTTAGCTAACGGCGTAAAAGGTATTGGCACCGGGCGCAGTAAACAAGAAGCTGAAGCGGCATCTGCGGCTGATGTTCTGAGTCAATTGAAGGAGATATAGGTAAAGGATCAATTTCTTCAGGATGCGGACCGGTTCAATGACGTGTCATGCTGATACGCGGCGGCTGGATTGTTTTAATTCGCAAGATGTTTGACAATATGAATTTATTATGTCTAGATTCCATCTTTGAATTTTCTGGTGGGCCGTTAGCTCAGTTGGCAGAGCAGCGCCCTTTTAAGGCGCGGGTCGACGGTTCGAATCCGTCACGGCTCACCATTATTTCGTACTGAGAATGAAATTCCTTAAAACAACCAGGCAAATATTAGAGCTGTTCTTCATTTGTCCTGGTTTCTTAATCGTACCGCTGTTTCCGCGGGTATTGGTTTTAAAGTTATCCAGATGCCTTGGCTGGTTGGCGTTCCATGTATGCCGCAGATTCAGGAAAGTTGCCATGGCGAACATCGAGATTGCTTTCGGTTCTTCATTGTCGGAGCAGGCAAAAAGAGAGATTATCGTGGAATCTTTCAGGACGGCATGTCTCGTCTTGCTGGATATATTCTGGTTCAGCGCTTTTAACAGCAGAAGAATGGCCGCGTATGTAACCATGGATCCGTCCTGTGAGCATTTTTTCAAGGCCAATCCGGGTATTATAATATCGGCGCATCTTGGTAATTGGGAGGTTATGGCGCAGGCGGTAGCGTTTCATGGGCATCCGTGTTTGTCAGTTGTGGCACCTTTGAACAATCCGTTTGTGAGTGGTGTCATGAATCGTTTCAGGAGAATGACTGGTCAGCAGTTGAAAGAAAAGCGTGGAGCCATCAAGTCATTAATAACTCGGTTAAGAGAAGGGGGCAAAGTGGCTCTTGTGCTTGACCAGAACACTTCCCCGCGTGAGGGAGGTGCATTCGTACCCTTTTTCGGGCTGGAAGTTCCGGTGTCCAATGTGGTGGCGTTGTTATCATCGCATACCGGCGCAGACATTGTGTTCACTTACTGTGTGGTTGAAAAAAAGGGAGTTTATAGAATATGTTCATTGCCCCCCTTGTGTGTTGAGGATATGATTGAGCCTGGTAAGGATATAACATGCGCGATTGCGGCTCTTACGGAAAAGGCTGTGCGGGAACATCCTGGGCAATGGTTGTGGATTTATAAACGATGGAAATATATGCCGGCAGACGCGCCGCGGGAAAGATATCCTTTTTATGCCAGGAGATTTGAATAGAATTGTCTGAATTTTGTTGTTGGTCATGTGCTTTAAGAAGGAGGGCTATTAATGAAAATAGGGATTATTGGTGGCAGTGGGTTATACGAACTTGATGATTTGCGGAATGTTGAGACAAAAGAACTTGCTACTCCTTTTGGTCGGCCGTCAGACGCTTTTATTTGCGGCGTGATGGGTGATAATGACGTTTATTTTCTTCCGCGTCATGGACGGGGTCATGAATGTAAAATTGCAGATTTTGGATTTGCTAAATTTTTAGGTATTTACTGATTAGAATAGACCCTTTTATGATTCAGGACTCAATTAAATGTGGAACCCCAAGTACCATGGCACCTGAAGTTTAATTTCATGCTAATAATGTCTTACCTTATAATAATAAATGCGATGTTTGGTCTCTTGGTGTAATTTTGCATGAATTAATTTATGAGTCTCATCCTTTTAATTATGATATCAACTAAATTAAGGTAAATAATATAATTGAAGTTTGGAAAAAGAGTCAAAATATAAAATACTATAGATGTTGTTGAAGACTTTTTGCATAAAGCTTTATAGATGGACCCGAATAACAGGATAGATTGGAAAGATATTTTCTAACATACTTTATGCACAGGAAAATAATCTACTAACTAAGAGTAATTTGTTTGTATTTTAGATAAGGATAACATTTTTATGAAGAATTAGAAAATAAAAAGAATGTAAAAATTGATTTTAAACAAACTAATTAAAAAGAAATGTTCAATAAGAAAAATAGTTAAACCTATTTTATTAAATAAAGTATAAATA
>JAQBFJ010000218.1:0-3730 GCA_032123435.1 Verrucomicrobiota bacterium | reverse complement strand
AAAGGAAATGTCCGTATGGGTAAAATACCGTCATTGACGTCAAAACGGGAAACAGGTAAAAATACGGTATGGAAAGAATGACATACGAACAATTTGACAGTATCGTCAGGGAAAATCAGCAACCTGTTATCCTGGTTGAAGGGACGCGTGATTTGTGCGAATCGCATATCGAGACATTGGTTGAGTTTGGTAAACGGCTGGCGACTGTCTATCCCCATGCAATATTTCGCACGGGAAATGCAATGGGTTCGGATGAGGCATTTGCAAAGGGTATAAAGTCGGTTGATTCATCACGATTGCAATACGTTCTGCCATACGCCGGGCATAGGCAAAATACCATTGATGATACATCCTGTCAGATAGCGGTGACGGATATGTCGGACGAAACTCAAGAAAAAGCAGTTTGTTGCACATCAGATTCATCGCCTGAATATAGAACGATGATGGCTAAAAGAAATACCGTTCCGAAATTGAGGGAAAAGGCCAGATATATTCTGCGCGACACAATAAAGGTTATTGGCGCGATAGAATGCGCGTTATCACCTGCAACAGTCGGCATCTTTTATGTCAATCAGGATAATCCAATGAAAGGCGGAACCGGACACACGATCAGAGTGTGTGGTACCCAAGGCGTTCCAGTCGCATTTCAGGATGAATGGACGAATTGGCCATCATTGCCAAAAATGTAATTCCTGTCGACAGAACAATCTGGTTGATGGTTGCCTCAAAGATGAAGGAAGGATTCTATTCATACTCATCTCCACACTTAACCGTCGTTAATCACCGGCAGAAAATTGCGCGTGGACGCGCCATTTTCTGCGCGATGAATTCTCTGGTTGGGGATCGTTTTCTACAGCTTCAAGATGAGCCCGATGGAAGCGGATGCATCCTCGGAGTCAAAGTCGTATGAGCCGTTGATGGTTCCCATAACTGTTTCATTGAACCAGTAGCCAGCTCCGACTCCGAGGTCGATGCTATCCTCGCTGTCAATGTTGAAGTAATCGAGCCCGAAACGAAACAAAACCTGTTCCGTGAATTCCAACTCAACGCCAACTCCACCACCGAACCCGACTTCTGTATCGTCTTCGCTTTCAGATTCACCGAACCCAGAGACCTTTACTTCACTCTTCACCACGGTTACGCCGGCGCCGATGTAAGGATTAACCTTTTCTCCCGGCTTGAAGAAGTAGATAAGGTCAGCCCCGGCACCGGTCCCCGTGAGATCGATCTCGATTCCTTCTATGTCTCCGTCAGCCCACACGTAGCCAACGCCGAGGTTTAGGTCGATGTTCTGGTTAAGGTTGATGTTGGCAACACCGTCGAACCCGTAGCCATTGCCAAGCACCTCGTCCAGTTCGTCGTCGCCGAACTTGACGATTTCGAACGAGCCCCCGACGTAGTTCTTGCCGAGACGTGTCTCCGCATTTGATGTTCCGGCAATCGCCACAAGAGCGATTGCCCCGACCAGGGCCAGACACAGTTTCCTGCTCATACCGTTCTCCTTCGGCCCCGGTGGTTGTTGTTCTTGTTCCAACCATTGGAGCACTGGGGCCACCGCGCATCCAAGGCTTGGAAATCATCATGACTTTCAGCTAAAGAAATATATTCTGTTTTCAGATCGACATATTTCCGCTCGATATTGACGTGTGGTGTGGTTGCTTGACGAAGGGCAAGATACACGTTCATTGCAAGTGACAGAACGAGAAGCGCTATTAGAATGGCAGTTGGTTTCATTTTTTGGCCTCCTCCAGAATCGTTAATAATGTACATCGCAAATTACGCCCTGTTGTGCCGTGTTGTCAATAATTTGTTTACGCCATAATGGGGCGCATGAAAAGAAAACCGAATATCAGTTCAAATTTGAAGCAATTTGGAAATAATTTGCGACGTGAGCGGTCGGCTATAAACATGACACAGCAGAAACTGGCTGAACTTGCCGACCTGAACGTCCGTACAATCCAGAAAATAGAAGCTGGCGAAACAAATATCCTTATCACTACTCTCATGCGGCTACAATCTGCCATCGCCTGTCGCTGGGAAAAATTGCTGAAATAGGAATTGTTCTTGAAACAATTAAACCAACGCTAAGCATCAGACTCAAAATGAGCCGCAGTGCGACGTTAGTTTGCGGGCGGCTGTTGGGACTCCTTTTTAGCCTTCCGTTTTTTGAACGCGTCGAACTTCTTGGTCAACAAGAAGACGTAATCTACGATTGCGTACGTGAATGACAGGATGTCTTCGGCGTCCTGAGTCGAAATCGTTGTGTCTTCAGCGTGTGATGCCCTGTTGCGTTCGTCTCTGAGGGCTTCTCCCCATTCATACAGTCGGGTGTCGATAATTTCTTTGTCCTTCAGTTCCTTTAGTCCGTTGCCGAGATAAGAACTTTTCATCGAGAAGTGGCGGCAGATCCCTTCAACGGCGCGGCCAGCCATGCCCGCTGCGGCGAGATGTGCCCCGACTTGAAGACACTTCTCTGTTTCTGTCAATGAGTCGATGACAACCTTTGGGACACCAGGAAATGCGGACAACGCCGCCGCCCTGCCTGGTTTGGGATAAACTCGCACAAGCTCGCTCCATTCTTCAACCCTTCCATGTCCGGCATTGTTGCTTTCCCCCACCAAAGCGGTTTTGCAGATCGGGCATCGAAGCAGATAGGTTCTCGTCTGCCATACGGCTTCGTCCGCCTCGACATACTCAAGCACTTCGCCATCAACTCTGGCTTTGCACTGTTGACACTCGATAATCATGTTTCCTCAGTACCAACTAAATATTATACCGACTAGGCTTGGTCAGCCTAACACTTTTTCTTTAAAACAATGAAATTCCTTATTTTACTATTTTGAGGGCTGACCCCTCAGTCCCTCCAACGTGTGCCTCACGGTGCGCTGGAAGACGCGCTCGCGCGGCTTTCAGTGCTACCGTGCAGGCTGGTGTTGGGCTCTTTCTGTTGTTTCTTGATCAGGGCTTGAGCATTGGAAACAGTGACTTCTTCGAACACGTCGGCAGGTGTGCACATCTCTTCCAGACTCAGGTTGAGCCAGTCCGAGAACCAGCTCTGGCGATCCGTTTCTGTTCTGCGGAGTCGTTCGACATCCCAGCGTAGCTGGGTGTGGACAAGATGCGATGCCCGTGCAAGATCGTTGGATTGGAGTGCACGCGCCGCGTGCATGGTCATGCGCATATCTGTTCGCGCATCGGTCCACCCCATACGAATAAAACCAGATCTCCACCCGAGGCACCATGCCGCCCCGTGTGTCAACACGAGGGCGAGAAGAAATGCGATGATTGCGATTGCTCGTTTCATTTCATTTGTCCGTGCCCAACGTCTTGAATGAGCCGCTTCGGGTTGGCCGCAAAGCGAAGCGGTGCGGCTAACCCGAAGTCGCGTTCGATTCGGTTGTTGGGCATCAGTCGGTTGTCAATGGCCCCGGGTTTCTGCTTCGAAAACGTGTAATTCTGTGAAAGGTCAAGTAGTTTGCGTCGTGGGCCCTGCGCGCACCCCCAGACCCGTCGTCGAACGCGGTGCGGCTGAGAAAGATAATATCATCGCCTTCGAACTGCCAATCTATGTACTGCCACGCGTGTGTCTTGGCGTCCGGATGGTGAAGAAGCGGAGACTCAACTTTCCAGGTTCTCGGGTCAACGGAAGACGTCAGCACCAAGTTGTTGCGATACGCCTTGGGGTTGGTCTGTTTGCTCACGATAGACCAGTACCTGGATGTTATCTTGT
>JAQBFJ010000217.1:0-15646 GCA_032123435.1 Verrucomicrobiota bacterium | reverse complement strand
AGTCGTCCTATGCGTCCAAACCCGTTAATTCCTATTTTTATCGCCATGTCTGCATCCCTCCTTTGTTCTAACTTAAGGTTGAAAAACATTTCGTCTCGTCTCGAAAATTCAAGCCGAAACCCATCTTCCGCGCATCAAGACTGAACCAGTGTTCACGGAACGGGGCGCACGGTAATCCATATACAAACCTAAGTCAAGCCTCCAAAACATTGCGTATTGCAGAAGCCAGAGTGCTCTTACTGAATGGCCTGCAGATAACCGCGTCTTCCATGGTCACTACCGCCCTCTCTACAAGATGAACCTTGGGATATCCAGAAGTAAAAAGAACCCTCATTTCCGGCTTTTTCCCCCTGATTACACCAGCAAGATCCTTACCCGCCATATCTGACATGAAAAGATCTGTTATCATAAAATGTATAGGATGTTCGTGCGTTTGACAGACGTTTATTGCCTGTTTCCCGCTGGTTGCCTCTAACACTGAATAACCTAATTCTCGTAAAATTTTGCCGCCAACCATTTTCATGATAGAATCTTCGGCAACAAACAAGACCGTTTCGTCCCCGCACGCAGATTCAGTTTGTCCATTGCTCTGCACAACAGCATCATTCCGTAAAGGCAAATAAACTTCAAATGTTGTTCCATTTCCCGGCCTGCTGTATACAGTCATACAACCACCGTGCTGACGTACTATGCCGTAGACCGTTGAGAGTCCAAGTCCCGTACTTTTCTTTTCCTTTTTAGTCGTAAAGAACGGCTCAAAGATTCTGGCCTTGACCTCGTCAGTCATGCCTGTGCCATTATCACTTACTGACAATACGGCAAACTCACCGTCAGCCACATCATCGTCACCGCGACTTAACTGTATTACTTCGTCTTTTGAAAGTCGTACGCATGAACCTGCAATGGTAAGCTGGCCGCCGGCAGACATGGCCTCACACGCATTTGAAACAAGATGTATAATGACTTGTTCTATCTGGGCAATATCCGCTTTGACCATTAGCGGCTCTTCCGGTAGATGCATTTTTACCACCATACCGGAACCAACGGTTCTCCTGAGAATTTCCTCCACGCCAATAACGGCCTTGTTAAGGTCCACATTCCGGAGTACAACTTCATGGTCATGAGAAAAAGCCAGAAGCTCACTAGTGAGTTTTGACGCCCTGCTGGCGGCGGCAATTATTTCGTCCAGATTCTCATGCGCGTCTGACATTTCTGGAAATTTATCTTTCAACACTTGAGAATGCCCGAACATTATCACCAGCATATTAGTGAAATCATGAGCAATCTTGCCGGCAAACCTTCCGAGCGCCTCCATTTTCTGGGATTGTCTCAATTGCTGTTCAAGGGCGATCTGTTTAGTCACATCACGTTTGACAGCAACATAATTAACAATCTTTCCGTCAGGAGCGCATACCGGCGAAACAACTGCATCCTCCTCAAAAAGCTTACCATCTTTTTTCTTGTTTACAAAATGACCACGCCATGTCTTGCCGCCCGAAATTGTTGCCCACATCTTGTCATAAAAATCTTTATCATGCTTATCGCTTTTAAACAGCCTGGGGTTCTTTCCTATTACTTCATCACGCCTATACCCTGTCATTTTCTCAAAACACGGATTCACATATTGAATAATTCCGTCCAAATCCGTAACAATGATAGACTCTTCTGCCGCATTAACAGCAGCTGCCAGCCGCATAAGTTCCGACTCAACCCCCTTTCGCCGACTAATATCCCTGAAAATGCCCTGTACCACAGCGCGATCCCCCATTTGCATGACATTTGTGCTTATTTCCACGGGGATTTTACGGCCATCCCGATGTTGAGCATAAACATCATCAACAATACAGCCGCCATGCATGGTTATTTGTTCCTTAAACAATTTTTCATAACGATCACGATCCTCGACAGGATGCAGGTCCACGTATTGCCGACCAGTAATCTCGCCTTTTCTCAAGCCTGTTAAATCCTCAGCTTTCCTGTTTGCATCCAGAACAATACCCGTTTCCGCGTCCGCAATAAATATGGCATCATTAGCAGAATCCAGCAGATTGAAAAACTTCTCATTGCTCTGCCGCAAAGCTTTTTGCGCCGATATTTGATCTTCCGTTAGAGCATAGGCCATGCAAACGACAAGACACATATACGAGAACTCAAGCAGGTAAATGGATTTGTAGATTCCTGTGCTAATTGCTATGTCGTTAAACATTCCTCCAGTCAAACATATCACCCCAATTAAAATCGGCACTGTTATCCGGCGATTCTCACGTTTATAAAAACCAATCAGCGAAATGATTGCATAAAGCATCGCCAACACTGCTGATAGACTCAGCATTTTCATCAGTATACCCGGTTCCACCTCGTAATACGTAATGTTCATTTTGTTAAACAGGCTGACATGCTTCACGGCCGGCACATCAGACCAGGTCAAGCCATGTTTGTCCGTCAACAAAACAATAATCTGGATCAGCCAATAAACGGAAAACACATGGTCACATACCCTGGACTTGCGACCAACAAAAGAAGATATGAACCAGAGAAAGAAGATCCCCATCACCGACAAAGCGACGGCCTGCCATTTCTGCCATTCAGCGCCGCGCGACGCGGATCCCGCCCCATATAACGCCGCACTGAAAAGATCATAAAGAACGATAGAAAAACACATTAACGAAAAAGCGAGATCCTGACGGCGATTATGGATTCTAAAGTAAGAAATCAGATAGTAAAAACTTACATACAACGTAACGCTGGCGAAACATATGGCCATTATCAACGAAGCGCTCATAACTCTGAAGAGGACCCGCAAATACCAGCGCCAACACTCATTTAGTCGTGATTAAAAAATGATAACGCACTGCGGCAAGACTTTCCTCAATTTTTCCTTTTCCTCATCCGGCAATCTGTTCCCGTCAAGCCTAAGCCATGTCAAATTGGTTAATTTATCAATGTCACCCGGAAATCCGGTCAAGCCAGTCCCTTCCAGATCAAGCCGCTCAAGCGAAGAAATCTCCACTATCCATGGCGGCATTGTTCCCAGCGGATTATTTCTAAGAACCAAATCCGTAAGTGCCGATAAATTGGTCAGTTCGACAGGCAATTCTTTTATCCGGTTATCACCCAGATAAAGCCGTTTCAAATTGACCATCTGCCCGATTTCCGATGGCACTTTTTCAATTTGATTCTCATTAAGTCGAAGCCATTTCAAACGCGCAAGGCGACAAACCGAATCAGGAATTTCACTCATACTATTTCTATCCAAATTGAGATACTCCAGACCCACAAGCTGTCCCATCGCTTCAGGTAGACTGGAAATTCTGTTATCATTCAAATACAATATTTTTAAATCTGAAAGATCACATATTTCCTGCGGCAACATCCTTAGCCCCGTTTCCCCAAGATCCAGCCACTCCAGCTTTCGCAGATCACCCAGTATCGGAGGAAGTACGCCAAGTCCATTTCTTCTAAGACTCAATTTCTTCAAGTTTGGCAAATTCACAAGATCAGCCGGAAACTCCTTTAATCCACTGCTGTACAAGTTGACATATTCGGCCTTTTCAGGCTCCCTTATCGCGTCCTCCATGTTCGTAAATTCACGCAAACGTTCTGGAGCTTGCTGGGGAAAACACCCTGCAAACAAAATACATACAGGCAATAATCTTGTAAATAATTTCATGTTTTTCAATCTTTTCACGCAGAATAAGAATAAAGCGGCCCATAGACCACGCAAATTAACAGAATGTTAAAATATAGCTTGTCTACATCAATAGCAACCATTATCATACACCCATTATGAAAAAATATATGTTTATTTTTGTTGTCGCGGCATGTGTGTATGGAAGTTCGTCAAGTCTTCTTCTCGCCATGCCCAGAATATCCAGCAATTCCGACAGGGATTATATCGTGTCTATGGCCGATCTGTCAAAATGGAGTTGCGGAATATCGTTTGATAATCAAGAACGCAGTGTGCGTTACAGCCGTATTTTCAGTGCACAATCGACGTATACGGTCAAAACCAAAAAACAACTCCTGTATATTGGCTACGATTTCAAGCCATGGCTCGTTGCGTACGCGCTGGGTGGCTCAAGTCAAATCGATGTCAGAACACTGCCTAAGACCGACAGCGAAATGGAAATCGGCGCCGGCGCCCAAGTCAATATACTCAATCATGACCTCTTGGATCCAATATTGACAGAAGATAAGATCACTGTTAACGCTTCTCTTCAGCTTACGACAACTGAGGCCAAGATCAATAATCGCACTATCGAATGGCGGGAACTGAACGCTTCAATTACAGCCGCTATCGTAAATGACGTAACCGGCAACAAACTCATGCTACCTGAAAGCATCGCTCTATTCGCTGGACCGGTTTATTCAGACATCATCGGGTCCGGCATAGATGAAGCATCCGGAGACCGGCTGGGAGTAACAGTTGGCATAGAAGTGTATTATACGAAAAGACTTGCCTTTAACTTTCGACTGGACAAATTTGAGGAGCCTGCATATTCGGCTGGACTGCGCATGAACTTCTAGACACGTCGAAATCGGGTTCCGAGGCAAGTCCTTGAGGTGGTGTAAGATACACGCTCGCAGTAGATTCTTCATGAATAATGTGCGCTAGAACTTGAAAATAGCAACTCTTTTGCATGGCAAAGCTAGATCGTCATTTTTTCATTAGACAGAATGTTGTGCTCATAAGCAAACATCTGCTCGGTAAATGCCTGTTTACCCATTTTAACAATATAATAACTGGCGGCCTCATAGTCGAAACAGAAGCTTACGCGGGCCCTGACGATAAGGCTTCTCACGCCTACAACAATCGCCGAACTAAACGAACAGATATGATGTTCCACCTTGGCGGTGTTGCCTATGTTTACCTCTGCTACGGCATGCATGCCATGTTTAACATCGTCACAAATATCGAAGGCATTCCTCACGCAATTCTTGTGCGCGCCATACAGCCCACACATGGCATAGATATGATGTTGCGCCGCCGTAATAAAACAATATTAGACTGCAAAACTGCCGGAGGGCCAGGAGCCCTGACAAAAGCGCTCGGAATAACTACCTCGCATAATGGAACAGATTTAACAGGAAACCGGATATGGATTGAGGATCAAGGAACTACTGTTCGAAACAGCCAGATTGAAACCGGACCTCGCATCGGCGTAGCCTATGCCGGAAAAGATGCCGAACGGCCATGGCGTTTCCGCATTAAACATAACCAATGGACAAGCCGCGCATGATTATGATAATTTCAGCGTGCATTCGTTGTCATTCCCGGAAAATACCATGACAACCAACAAAGAAGCATGAACATATGAATAACGACCTCGTATCCGTTCTTGTTGACGCGTTTCTCTTTAAGACCATCGGTGGACTCGGCATATTTCTTCTTGGCATGAAATTCATGTCCGAAGGCATGCAGGCCGTTGCAGGAAGAAAACTCCGCAAGATGATCACCATGACCACCAATAACAGGATCATTGGCTGCACGATAGGCGCAATAATCACAAGCATTATTCAGTCCAGCTCAGTAACAACAGTTATGGTCATCGGCCTCGTGAACGGCGGCTTCATGACCTTAATGCAGGCCATTGGCGTCATAATGGGGGCAAATATAGGAACAACTATCACCGGCTGGATTCTAGCGTTGAAAATCGCCAAGTACGGATTGCCGATACTCGGCGTTGCGGCTTTCGCGTATCTTTTTATTCGCAACGAACGCGCGCGCTACACCGCTATGGCAATCATGGGTGTAGGAATGGTCTTCTTCGGACTCGAAACAATGTCCGCAGGCTTCAAGGATCCCAGAATTTACGAGGTGCTGAAAGTTATCTTTGCCAGACTGGATGCCAACACATACAAAGGCCTGTTCATCTGCGCGACAGTAGGCTGTATCGTTACCGCGACAGTACAATCGTCCTCGGCGGTCCTCGGCATAACAATAGCATTGGCAGAAACAAAACTAATAGACTTCACCACTGCCGCGGGTCTCATAATAGGATTGAATATCGGAACCACAATTACGGCTTTTCTTGCTTCACTCGGCTCAAACACAGATGCCAAACGAGCCGCATATGCCCATATTTTATTCAATATATTGGGATCCGTTTGGTTATTTCCATTTTTTTACATTTATACGGATATGATCAGCACGAGCATTGATTTTCTCAGCGAAACAACCATTGCCAATAATCATGTCATCGCCAAAATAGCTCTGTCCCACACATGCTTCAATGTACTTAACGCCATTGTCTTTCTTCCAATAATAGGTCTGCTGGCAAAAATAGTAACGCGTATCGCCCCTGATAAACCACATAAAGAAGCACCTCACCTTACATTTCTTGATGTCCGCATGCTTGACACCCCCTCCATAGGCATTCAACAATCTTTTGTCGAAATACTGCGCATGGATGATCATATAAGAAAAATGATGGTGTTCCTGCGTGAATTGATCACATCCAAAGATCCGGATGAAGAAAAAACAAGAGAACTGTTCCATCGCGAAGAAATACTCGATGTCGTCCAGAAGGAAATAGTGGAATTCCTGAGCCAAATTCTTTCCGGAAACATTCCCCATGACGTGGTAAATGCCAGCCGCAAACAATTAAGAATCGCCGACGAATATGAATCCGTGAGCGACTATATTGCCGACCTGCTTAAGCTTAGATTAAAACTGCACAATGCAGGACTGCAAATAAGTGAAGACAGCTTGTCCGATATTCTCAGCCTGCATGATCAGGTTTCATCCTATATCGATATCATCGGCAGTGCGGTTCACGACAATAATCCTGATGTTCTTGGCAAAGCCCGCATAGGCGGCGACGCAATAACCTCATTGATGAAAGACCTGCGCGCCAAACACCTGGACAAAGTGGAAACCCAGCATGTGCCGCCGCTTAAAAGCTTGATATATACGGACATGCTGACATCATACAGAAGAATTAAGGATCATATTTTGAACATCGCGGAATGTCTCGCCGGAGAGAAGTAAAACAACGTCATGAACGCAAAACTCTGTCTTGAAATAGCATCTGCAGTGATAGGCGGGTTATGTATCTTCCTTCTTGGCATGAAAAACATGTCCGAAGGCATGCAGGCGGTAGCAGGCGCGCGTATGCGCAAAATGATCAGCGCGATAACCGACAATCGCCTGCTGGCATGCGGTACAGGCACTGCAGTAACCGCCCTTATTCAATCAAGTTCCGTCACTACAGTGATGCTGGTGGGCCTCGTTAACGCCGGACTGATGAGCCTCAAACAGGCAATCGGAGTTGTGCTTGGCGCCGATCTGGGAACCACAATAACAGCATGGATTGTGTCTTTAAACATACTGGAATACGGACTCCCTGTGCTCGGCATTTCCGGATTCTTCTACCTGTTCAGCAAGAATGAACGCTTGCGCTACACGGCTATGACAATTATGGGTATAGGCATGGTCTTTTTCGGTTTGCTGGTTATGAAAACCGGACTGCATCCATTACGTGAAAGCGAACGTTTTATAGCCATGTTCTCCGCATTCAACCCCGAAACTTATATGGGCATTTTTAAATGCATAACCGTCGGAACCCTGGTTACAGCCATCGTTCAATCATCATCAGCAACAATCGCAATAACCATAATGCTGGCACGTGAAGGCGTGATTGAATATGATACAGCCGTGGCACTGGCACTCGGACAGAACATCGGCACAACCATAACTGCATATCTGGCAAGTCTCGGAACGTCAACCAACGCAAAGCGAGTGGCATACGCGCATATAATAACCAAAATCATTGCCGTGCTGTTAATGATACCAATATTCTTCGGCTATATCAAATTCCTCAACAATCTGCTGGGCGAACAGATTGACATCGCAAAACGAATCGCGTTCGCACATTCTATGTTCAACCTGATCATCGTCATCATGTTCCTGCCACTGATAACACCTTTGACAAAGTTTCTGCATTGGCTCATCCCTGATAAACCACACAAGGAAGAACCTCACCTCACATTCCTGAATATTCGACTGCTTGACACTCCCGCTTTTGGAATCCAGCAATCAGCCGATGAAATCCTGCGCATGAGCAATATTGTTGGCGAAATGCTCTCCAAATTAAGAGATACCGTTCTCAATCCAACGCCGGATGAAAACACGGAAAAACAGATTTTCCACAGCGAACAGATGCTTGATACAATGCAAAAGGAAATAGTTCAATTCCTGGGCGGACTCCTGTCCGGAAGCATTCCTCATGATGTCATGAATGACGCACGCAAACAATTGCGAATGGCCGACGAATATGAATCCATAAGCGATTACATAACAAATATTCTCAAACTCAACCTGAGAATGCGCAACGCGTCACTCGTTTTTTCTGAAGAGGGCAAAAACGATATGTACGCTCTCCACGACAGAGTTTCAACTTATGTCACCATGATAAATAAGGCCGTAAAGGAAAACAATCCGGACATTCTCAGCATGGCCAATGCCGAAGGAGACTCAATCACGCACATTATGAAAGATTACAGACAAGACCATATCACCAGAATCGAAAAGAAATATGTTGACCCGCTTAATAATCTGGTGTTCTGCGACATGCTCACCGCGTATCGCAGGATTAAGGATCATGCCCTGAATATTGCCGAAGTGCTGGCTGGCGAAAAATAACCCATACTGCCCGTCATAACTTCAAAGAAAGCAAGAACCATGAACGTTTATTAAATAAGGGCATTAAGGTCAGGCAAAAAAAACTTCAGCAAGGACAATTTATTCATGAAATCTGTCATACGCACAGCACTGCTCACAACACTCTTGATCGCAGGCACCTGTCACCAGGTTCAGGCAATAACTGAAACAATCACTCTTAAAGGCGGCCAGATACATAACGGAACATTCGAATCTTTTAAAGCAGATCGATTTTACTTCCAGCCCAAAGATGCAAATAAAATCAATGAAAGATCCATAAGAGTAGAAAGCCTCAACCTCGACCCACCCGCAAAGGTAATCGTCAAACCCAGGGGTTCCACACCAATAGAAGGCCTCAAACTGATAAAGTACGAAAAATCTCAGTTTTTTTTCGATAATAACGGCAAGCAAATCCTTATGCCGGCTTCCAAAATAAATTCAATAAACACCGTTCTGGACCTCAAACGCGAAATGTACAGAACAGACGAAACCACTGACGCCGCCAACAGCCCGACAAACAATAAAATCCATGACGTGAGCGCTTATGTCAAAACAGGAATGATAACCGTTATTCACTTCCACATGGACAGCGTCATGTCCAGCGTAAGACAGGGAAGCTATCTTAAATCTCTCGCGCAAGAAAAAAACAACAAGAAAAACACTCATGTGGTAAAACTGTCTTTTGTTGACAACAATTCCCCGTCACTCAAAAAATATGGCATAACTTCAATCCCCCAGTTTTGGTTTTACAATCGCAACGGGAATCTGGTAGAAAAACTGATCGGACGATTCACTGATGAAGACATTTGTTCCGCCTTTGAAAGAGCTAAAAAAAGATAAGGACATCGTAACAGTGGAAATGTCAAAACATGCTCTGATCCTCAAACTGACGACTGCAACACTCTTGTTCACATTGACCGGAAATCCGGCTTCCGGACAAGATAAACAGACTCTTGCGCAAACACTCCTCTCATCCTATGCCAATATCCAGACCGTCTCATGCGAGATCCGCAAAACAACATCAGGAGAAGACACCGTCAGAATGCTGAGCCGCGTGTATTATAAAAAGGGTAATTATCTTCATGTTGACAATTTCGCCCCGGTCAGAAGAACAATAATTGCTGACGGCGAGAAGCTCTACTACTATCAGCAAGAACTGCCCCGTGGTTTTTCCCGACCACTGACCGCGTTAACTGAAGAATGGCTTCTGTCTGTCAAAACCGTTCCGGGAACGCCTATGGAACACCTTCTGCGCCTGGAGAATCTCGCGGAAACACCTCTGCCTGCAACACCGGAACATCCCGTAAGAGCAGGCTATCAGGCAGAAAAGGTTTTTGTTGTTCTCTCATGCGACAAAGAGAAGCATCTTGCCCAAATTGAATTCTTCGCAACAGAGACAATGAAAACAAAAACAGCGCAATACAATTACAGCGAATTCCAGGAAGCAGGCGAAAACTGCTGGATTCCATGCCTCCACAAGGGAATTATGTTTCTGCCTGATGACCAGGAAATATTCGAAACAAGACGAATTGACAACCTGGTCGTCAATGGATCAATAGCAGACAATCTCTTTGATTGGCGGCTATTCTTCGAAGACATACAATTCACTGATGATTTCGAGGCTTCGTTAATAAAATAGTCTTGCTTATATGTGCCACTATATGTAGTCTTTGCCCAACAAACCAAATTGGTTTCTAACTACTGGAGGGAAGAGCATGAAGAAACTTGGTGCAGTCTGTTGTATAGCATTGATGCTTGTGGCATTAATGCCCACGACATCACAGGCAGTCACAACGGCGGAAGGTAGAGGCGGCATTGGCGGATTCTTTGTCGGCTGCTGTCTGGGCCTGCGCGTTGGCGCTGACTGGAACGAAGGCAAAGACCTTCATTGGCGCGATCTGGTCCGTTTTATTCCATACGTAAATTACGTTTTTGGAATATGGGATGGTATTGAATGCGCTCAGGGAATGACAACGCCTGATCTGGCACAAAGGTATGGAAGCAATTTCTATTGATAATTGCACATGTTACTTTGCGTAGGCATGGATTAAATCGGCGACAAAGAATTTTTACGGCGTTTTCGCTGTCAGTTTTTCTATTATGCGTGAACGCTTTGTGCGCCGTGCCGCTTACAGTACAATTATTTGAAGAAGGCAACTGGACGGCATGCAGAACTGAATGCATGCGGGTCCTTGCTGAAAACCCAACAGATCAGAAGACACTTCTTCTGAAAGCTATTTCAGAGCTCCGTGCCGCCGTTATCGGCGGCACGAAGGCTTTGGAAAAGCTGTCCCAGGCCGATGATACAAGCACAAGCATCAAGGCTGCCGCCAATTATGAGCTGGGCATCGAACTATGGAGTCGCGGCAAACCCGAATCAGCATTTCAATATTTAAAGAAGGCATTCCTCTATTCGAATTCGAACGATATTTTTCTTAAATCAGGATACGTTCTGGCATTACTAATTAAAGAAGAACCTCGTTTGGCCGACAAATCTAGTGAGCTGGCGGCTCAATTGAAAACATGCTCAAGCCTTTGGAAACAGAATAATATACGTGCGCCACGTTCAATCTCGCGCAAACACCCTGAAGCAATAACCGGAAAACCCGGCCAGTGGCTGATATCCTTTTATCGCGCTCAAATCGCTCCAGCAATAGGCCAGCGCTGCTCTTTGCACCCCTCTTGTTCGGAATATGCCAGACAAGCCTTTCGAAAACACGGATTACTTGGTTTTGCCATATTTGGAGACCGCGCATTTCGCGAACCGGATGTCGTAGCTGACATGAACAAATCTGTAATTATAAACGGACAGTTACGTTATGTCGACCTACTGAACAATCATGATTGGTGGATCAAACAATGAACGCATTCGGAAAAAACTCTCTTCGCAAAAACGCTCAAACCGAACACCAGTCCGGTATTTTGTTGAACACTTACCTCATATATTTTGCCTTGCTTCTCCTTGTTTTCCTCGAATCACCAGCCACAGGAACGGAAAAAGACAGGGAAATCACCAGACAGCTTGCCATTGATCTCGTCAATGAGGAACAACACGAATCGGCGGCTATTGAATACCGGCGTCTTGCAATGCTCGAAAATGCGTTACCGCATAAGGCCGCCTACTACTGGGCTGCCGCATACGAATACAAACAATCCGGTAACTACGAGCTTACAGCAAAAATGCTGGACCATGCCGAGGACAACTCTTCACATCTGACCATGGAATCCATGCTCCTGAGAGCAGAAAACGCAATGGCGAATAATTATCAGGATGAAGCCGTGTTTTATTTCCAGGGACTGAACAAGCGCGCTACCAACAACACAATGAAAACTTTCGCATGCCGCAAACTTGCTCATGCAAAGCTTGCAAAAGGCAATATTGCCGGCGCGCGGGCGGCTTTGCTGACCCCCTCAATGAATAACACTGACCTGATAACTCATCTCGATCTATATGAGAATGAAAAAGATAAAACACCATGGCTCGGCGGATTACTCGGAGCAATTATACCGGGACTTGGCTACGCGTATTCAGGCGAGTACGCTAACGCGGCCCGTTCTTTTATAATTAACGGACTGTTTATTTATGGAATGGCAGATACTGCCGGAGATGAAGAATGGGGAGCTTTTACCGTCATTTCGTTTTTCGAAATTACGTGGTATACAGGAAGCATCTACGGCGGAATTGATTCCGTTCACAGATACAACAAAAACCGTACCCAAACATGCCTCGACGGCATAGACAAGAACACGCAATTCTCGGCGGACCTCAGTAAAGTCCCGATAATTTCACTTGAATTCTCATTTTGAAAACAGCGTGCGGACACATAATGGATACATCTGCAAAGCCCGAAATACAGGAAGGCATGGGTTTATGGGGCGGAAAATTATTCACCTTCCCCACCCTCGAATCCACCAATAGATGGGTTCTGGATAACCACTCCTTGTATAATAACGGGGACATGGTGCGCGCAATAGCGCAGACTGCCGGACGCGGCAGGTTTGAACGCACATGGACCACATTGACCAACAAATCCCTTGCTGTCTCTGCCGTAATAATACCCGAATCTGAAAATGATCCCATCATTTCATGCATATCTCCCGTAACAGCGCTCGCCATCAGAGCAACCCTTCAGGAATATCGCATAAATAGTACGGTTAAATGGCCAAATGATGTACTGGTTAATGAAAAAAAAACAGCAGGCATTCTGGCGGAATATGATGCGGCAAAGAATCTTCTTGTGTCAGGTATCGGACTTAATATCAACATGAACTCAGATGATTTCGGCACTAACGGTCTGGCGCAAACGGCAACATCCATGAAAATCGAAGAAAACCGTGAGTTCGACATTTCTGACGTTTTGAGAACTATCACGGTACAACTCAAAACAACAATAGAAACCCTTCGCGAGAAAGGAAAAGAGCGTATTTTCGAGACATGGCGGCACCATGACTACCTTGTCGGCAGAAAAATACTTGTTAAAACACATGAACTAATCATCTCGGGCACATATTCCGGTCTGGACAAAGAAGGCCGATTACAGATAATTGACGAAAAAGGGCACAAACACAGTTTCTGGTCCGCAGATGTTACGCTGAACACCACGATGGATTATAAATGAGATCATTTTTTCAAAACCTTATCAGACCAATCTGCGCGGCGGCACTTATAGCCGCGTTGCCTTTTTCCGCTCATGCCGATCGCGTATTCCTGAAGAACGGCCAGTATCTTGATGGCCTTATCACGAAAGAAACGGATAAGCATATAGTTCTGAGTTTCGGAACAGGTTCAATGACAATTAAACGCCATAAAATTAAATCCATTGAACGTTCAAGCTCCAATGATGCGGATGAAATGCGCGACGATTGGAAAAAAGACAATTTTCTTCATGAAACATATGTGCCATCCGGCCTTGAGAATATTGCCGATAAGTTCCGCACTTTATGCAATCAGCGAGAAAAGGCCCTTCTTTCACTCAGGCAAAGATCCGCCGCAGGACCCAACAAACAAATACTGCGAAGAGAAATATCCGCGTTCCGGGATCGCCTGACGAAAGTGAGCAATCTGATAAAAGCATGTTCTCCTGAAAAGGAGATCAAAGAATACAACGCTCTCATAAAAGAACGAAACTCATTGGCGACACGCATGAATGTACTGAGCCAAAAAGTCAGAACAACTGTTTCAGCCGGCCATCCTGTCAAAACACGGTGGCTGACCGAAATAGAACAAATTGAGAACAGCATAAAAGAAACGGACAACGCCATCAAATCCTGTCCGGCCATTCAAAAGCGTGAAAACTACGACAACCTTCTAATAGAACGTAACTCCATGCTGTCAGAAATTACGATCAGAGAAAATCAAATATCCAAAAACAGTAACGCTCATAACCGTTCCAACAAGCAGATATCAAGTTACTTCGACACCATCGCCTCTTTCACCAAATACTTTGCGGAATACAGGAAAGACAATAATGAAACATTATTAACCGGTGACGAACTTTCTTTTTTAAACACAATTTCTAATATGTTGGCAGGATACAAAACCGATTTCACCGAAACTGCTCTACCTGCCATATCGGCCGGCGGCAGCACTATAGTATCAGTGCTTGTGAATGATAAGGTCCTTGGAACTTTCATTCTCGATACCGGCGCCACAACTGTCATTATATCAAAATCATTCGCGGAACAATTGAAGATTGATTTGAACGATGAATACTCCTCACACATCATAATGGCCGATGGAAGCAAATCGCCGGCAAAACCAGTAATACTGGAATCAATGAAAATCGGGGACGCGCATGTCCAGAATTTATCGGCATTCATCCTGCCCGGCCAGGTTGCAAAAAGCATCGACGGCCTGCTTGGAATGTCTTTTCTGGAAAACTTCATAATGCATCTGGACGGAAGCACTGGCAAACTTGTCCTGGAACACTTCAATCCAAAATAAGATAAATATGAATGTTCAAGGCCTGTTTTTGACTTTTCGGTTGACAGTATCAGCATTCTCACCTAACCTGCATATCCATTAAGGCTGAAGAAAAAAAGGAGACGTAATGAAAAAGCATGCACCTGTAGTTCTTCTCGTAACAACATTGTTTTTAACTGCTAATGTTCAAGCCATTGATCGCAATGCCGACATGATTGACAGCATAAAGTTCAGTACATCAGGCTACGATCATGGTGACGCCGTTGACATAACGCTGGCTGGCGAGACCTTGCTTGCGGCAGCGGATCAAGACTGGGCGGTTCTGGTAGAAGGCAAAAAGGGATCTTTATCTCTCGATTCCGGCGAGGATCTGGATTCATGGACAGTTGGAATAGGATTCAAATATTACGTAACAAAAACAACAAGCGTGGCCCTGAAAGGCAGTTACACTGAACTCGACTACGCAGACGATATAGAAATAAGGACCGGCACCTTTGAACTTAAACAAAGAATAGCGCCATCTGACGCCGACATTTCACCATTCGTATGGGGATCCGCATCAATCAATGAAACTGACTCTGCTATCGGATATCTTTCCTCAGATGGTGATGATTATGCCGAATTCGTACTCTCAGGCGGCATTGGCAGTGAATTCATGATGAACGAAGCCATGGCCATTATTGTTGATATATCCTACTCGCAATCAGAGGCATTATCTTCCGATGCGAACGATTCATATGACGGCTGGACTGCCAGCATTGCCCTGGCATGCTACTGGGAGTAACCGGAAAATAAAGCAGAAAAGCGTTTTATCCGTGAAGAACAATTTATTACCTATGCTGCCCCCTTCGTCTATCGGCTAGGACATCAGGTTCTCATCCTGGAAAGAGGGGTTCGACTCCCCTAGGGGGTGCCAGCCTTCGCACGGAGCGTAGCGGAGGGCGGAGGCTGCCCGCCGAAGCCTTGGCGTAGGAGGGCCACCCCGCTATATTGAGGTGAGTAGAACTGCTCCGTAGCTTCGGCTGACTTCGCCATGAGCTGTATAACGGGGGCGAAGGAGG